>CAKUJA010000026.1 GCA_934661135.1 uncultured Oscillospiraceae bacterium | reverse complement strand
GAGCGCAGAAAATTTCGAGAAACAGGCTGGGAGCCTGAACGAGAGGTATTCTTCCAACTGCAAGGCGCTGACAGAGAATACGAAGCTCTCCCTAACCGCGATCCTGAACGATACGGAGAAGCAGCTTTCGAATACGGTGCAGGAGACGCGGAAGAAAATCCGGACGTGCGCGTGGATCTCGATTACAGCGGTGATCTTGTGCGCGGCGCTGTGCACCTTGGTCGTGCTGTGGAGCAGATGACGGATGATGCGCCGCAGCACGACGGAACGACTATGCTGCCGCACATCGACAGCAAGCGCCGCAAGAAGCTCCGGCAAAAGAAAACCGCCCTCGGTCATACCGAGGACGATCATGAAGAAATGCGAATGGACACGATGTAGACGTTTGGGGGTGGCGAAGAAGAACTGCATGATTCCAATTTCCGCTGGGAATACTTACAACAAAAAGGAGGTGGACAGCATCAGCACGCAGAAAAAACCGTCACCGGAGCAGGCAAAGAAAGAGCTTGCTGAACAGCTCTGGCTGAGCTACTACAATCAGGTTCTGTTTGAAGCCGGACTGATTACGGAGACGGAACGCAACCGCATGAAGAACAAAATCAGCGCATTGGCGCTGTCCGCCTCCAATGGGGTTGACAGGAGCATCCGGGGATGATGCTCCTGTCAGAAACTCACACTTGCTTGTTTCACACAGGTGTGATATGGTAGAGAAAACATGATATAACGAAAAACGAAGGAGCTAGTCAAATGGACATACATACGATCAGAATGGAGCTAAGAACAAAGTCCATTTACGATTTGCCGCTGCGCGTGACCTACTATGCGCGTGTGTCGTCTGAAAGTGATGAGCAGCTAAACTCACTGGGCAATCAGGTTTCCTACTACGAGGATCTGATCCGAAGGAATCTCCCGTGGACATTCGTGCCGGGGTACATTGACGAGGGCTTGTCCGGTATCTCTACGAAGAAGCGTGAGAACTTTAACCGCATGATCGAGGACGCCGCTGAAGGTCAATTCGATCTGATTATCACCAAAGAAATCTCCCGCTTCGCTCGAAACACGCTTGACTCCATCCAGTACACGCGCCAGCTTTTGAGCTACGGCGTCGGTGTATTCTTCCAGAACGACAACATCAACACGTTCGATGAGGATGCCGAACTGCGCTTGTCCATCATGTCATCTATCGCGCAGGACGAGCTGCGCAAGCTGTCCTCGCGTGTAAAATTCGGTCACCAGCAGGCAATCAAATCAAGCGTCGTACTCGGCAACAGCCGCATCTTCGGCTACACAAAAGCGGACGGAAAGCTGGTCATCGACGAAACGGAAGCGCCGATGGTGCGGGAGCTATTTGAGCTTTACGCAACCGGTGAGTATTCGATGAAACAGTTAGAGACACTGTTCTGGGAAAAAGGCTATCGCAACCACAACGGCAAGAAAATCGCGCACACCACCATGTCCAACCTGATTTCCAACCCCAAATACAAGGGCTATTACGTCGGAAACAAGGTCAAGGTCGTGGATATGTTCACGAAGAAGCAGAAATTCCTCCCGCCGGAGGAATGGGTCATGTTCAAGGACGAAACCGGCGAAATTGTGCCGGCCATCGTATCTGAGGAAGTCTGGGACACGGCAAATGCTGTCCTGAAAAAGCGCAGCGAGGACGTAAAAGCGCGGCAGGGCATCAGCAACCACGCCAATCTTCTGACCGGAAAGCTCTTTTGCACGCACTGCGGCGCGGCCTATTACCGGCGCGACACCGTGGACCGTTCGGGGCAGAAGAACAGCAAATGGGTCTGCTCGGGGAAAATCAAAAACGGCAGTGATTCCTGCCCATCATTCGCGGTTTACGAAAGCGAAATCAAGCCGGTGCTGCTGGAGGTCCTGCGCGACACGGGCGCGGACGCGAAAGCGATGATTGAACGCTACATGGAATTATACCGCGAGATTCACACGGACGGCAGCCTCTCTAAGCAAATCGAGGAGCAGGAGCAAATCATTGAGCTTGGCGAGAAGAAAAAACAGAAGCTGCTCCAGCTTGCCGCGACGGGCAACCTGAGCGACCATGACTTCTTCTCTATGAATAAACAGTGCACCGCGGAAATTGAACAGGCGCAGGAAGAACTCAGAACGCTGTGTGAGCAGCGCGACTCCGCAAGCGACTTCAAAAAGCATATGGACACCATCCGCAATGTCTTGCAGGCTGCTGAGCGCGACGCCGCCTGTGGGGTTATCAACAAGGACTTCGTAGACAAGTATATCGACAAAATCTACGCCACGATGGATGATGAGAACACGATGCATCTACAAATCAAGATATTTACGGGCGAAACGACGGACAAGTACCTCTCCAATCTCAAAAGTCGTACGGGTCACACGTTCAAGAAAATGATTGAAGCCTACGAGCGCAACATGAAGTAAATCCCGCGGACAAGCCTGCTGCAAGATCGACGATTTTGTAGCAGGCTTGTTGCCGCAGGCGGGCAAATGTGGTATACTGAAAAAACTTGCTGTGGAAAGGGTTATACATATGGAACAGAACGAAATACTGATTTGGCACGGAACCGGAAAAGAAGCGGCGAAGGCGGTTTTGAAAGCGGCAAAGATCGAAGAACTGATTGACAGCGCATCTGGCGGCGACCGAGCGTCGGCCAAAATTGCACTGAAGCCGAATCTGGTGGTAGATGCACCGGCAAGCAGCGGCGCGACGACGCACCCGGAGCTGGTTGCTGGAGCCATCGAATATTTGCAGGAGCAGGGATTCCGGAAGATTAAAGTGATTGAGGGGTCCTGGGTTGGCAGCCGGACGATGGAAGCCTGCGAGGTAAACGGTCTGCGCGCGGTGTGTACGAAGTATGGCGTACCGTTTGTCGATCTGCAAAAGGATTCCAGTCAGGCCTATGACGCAGCCGGAATGCAGATTCGCGTCTGCGATGAAGCGATGGATGGTTCCTTCCTCATCAATATGCCGGTACTCAAGGGTCACTGTCAGACAAGCATCACCTGTGCGCTGAAAAACGCAAAGGGCGTAATTCCGAATGCGGAAAAGCGGCGGTTCCACACGCTGGGTCTACATAAGCCGATTGCGCATCTGAATACGGTGGTGCACTGGGGCTTCATCCTGGTGGACAACCTCTGCGGCGACCTTGATTTTGAGGAGGGCGGCAATCCGGTGACGATGAACCGCGTGCTTGGCTTCCTCGATCCGGTGCTCTGCGACAGCTTCGTGTGCCGGACGATGGGGTATGACATCCGTGAGGTGCCGTATATCGGCATGGCGGAGCGGCTTGGCGTGGGCAGCAGCGACCTGAACAAAGCGAGCATCCAAATGCTGAATGAACCGGTGGCTGCGCCGCAGAAGTCCACGCGCCGGATTCAGGCGCTTGCGCGCTATGCTGCGCCGGATTGCGCTTGCAGCGCTTGCTATGGTTCGCTGATCTATGCGCTGAACAAGCTGGAGCAGGACTTTGGCCGGCTGTCGCTGCCGGAGCAGGTCTGCATCGGGCAGGGGTACCGCGGCAAGAGCGGAAAACTCGGTGTTGGCACTTGTACCTGTAAATTTGCACAGACGCTCGGCGGCTGTCCGCCGACGGCAGGGGACATCTACGATTTCCTCGCCAGACAGATGCGGAGATAAGAAACAGCGCTCCCGACGCTGATCGGGGCGCTGTTGCGGTTACTGAGGATAGAATGCCGCGGCAAACTCATAGAAGCTGCGTGTCTGCGGCCGGAGATAATTTCCGCGGCAGACGGCTAGATAGAGTTCACGTGTGGCGGCGTCGTTCGGCAGTGAGAAAGCGAGAAGTTCTCCGCGCGCACACTCCCGCTGCACAGCCTTTTTGGAGACGATGGCCAGACCAAGGCCGGCCATGACCAGATTTTTGATGCTCTCTTGGTCGTTCAGCCGCGCAGTGACGTGGAGCTGTGCAGGCTCCAATCCGGCGGCGTGGAAAAAGTCGTCTACGCATTTCTGGCTGCCGCTCCCGGCCTCACGCAGCAGCAGTGGGTGGCTGCGGATCAATGTGAGCACGTCGCTGTCAGGCGAAAAGGCATCGACCGGGGCGATGAGCACCATGGTGTCGCGGTAAAATGGCAGAAAATCAATGCTTTCATCGGATTCCGCCATGCCGATCAACCCCAGCTCAAATCGCCCCTCGCGCAGACCGCGCAGAATCCCGGCGCTGTCGCTCTGATGAATGTCAAAAGTCGCATTCGGATGCTCTGTACGGAACGCAGGGAGCAGCTCCGGCAGGATATATGCGGAGGGGATGGTGGAGACGCCGAGTGAAATCGTTTGCAGGTCGCGCAGATGTCCCGATAGCATCCGCTCCTGAAGTGTGAGAAGCTGTGCGGCATATTCGTATAGCTCCCGGCCGTGCGGCGTAATCGAGAGTGTTTTGGTGGTGCGCAGGAACAGCCGCTCCTGCAATTCTTCCTCAAGCTGGCGGATGTGGGCGCTGACGGTCGGCTGCGAGGTATAGAGCTGTGCGGCCGCGCGTGTGAAGCTGCCGCAGTCGGCAACGGTGACAAAGGAGCGGAGCTGCTTAAAGTCCATGAGATACCTCCCGGGTTAGCGTGTCGAGCGCGGTCGCCGCTGCGTCCACATCCGATTCGGTGTTGAAGTAGCCGAAAGCAAAACGAATGGACCCGGTGGGGAAGGAGCCAAGCGTCTGGTGCGCGGCAGGAGAGCAGTGTAGTCCCACGCGGGTCTGAATGCCAAAACGGTCATCCAGTGCAAAGGCGATCTCGGCGAGGTCATGCCCCGGCGTCTGCACAGAGACGACGCCTACACGTCCCTCGATGCCGGGCAGACCAAGCAATTTGATGCGACCGTTCGCTGCAAGCGGTGCAATACCAGAGAGGAAACGTCCCGTCAGCGCAAGCTCGTGCGTGCGAATGGCGTCTAACCCGGTTTCGGAGAGGAACCCGAGCGCGGCGTGCAGACCGGCGATGCCGGGTAAATTCAGCGTACCGGCTTCAAAACGATCCGGCAGGAAGTCCGGCATAAACTCGGTGTGGCTGAGGCTGCCGGTGCCGCCGGCAATTAGCGGCGTCAGTGCGGCAGCAAGCGGCTCCCGCAGCAAAAAGCCGCCGATCCCTTGCGGCCCGAGCAGCGCTTTGTGCCCGGTGAAGGCGAGCGCGTCGATGTGCATTGCGGCGATGTCTAGCGGCAAAACCCCGGCAGTTTGCGCTGCGTCAACAAAAAACCGCAAACCGTGCGCGCGGCAGAACGCGCCGACACGCGCGATGGGCAGCAGTGTGCCGCAGACATTGCTCGCGTGCGTCATTACGACAAGCCTGGTGTTCGGCCGCAGCAGCGGCTCCATGGCTTCCTCGATCAGGGTGCCGTCCTGCCTGCATGGAATGCGGGAAAAGGTGACGCCGAGCCGCTCAAGCTGCCGCAGCGGACGCATGACCGCATTATGCTCCATCGACGAGACCAGCACATGGTCGCCCGGGCGGAGAAAGCCTTTGAGCAGGATGTTGAGACTTTCGGTGATGTTTTTGGTGAACACAACGCACTTGCAGTCCTCACCGTGAAACAGCGAGCAGAGCTGCTCCCGTGTAGAAAAGACGAGATCTTCCGCCGCGTAGGCCGCGCGGTAGCCGCCGCGACCGATGTTGCTGCCGCAACCGGTTAAAAACTCCGCCATCGCCTGCGGAACACAGGCAGGCTTGGGAAACGTGGTGCTGGCGTTGTCTAAATAGATTCCAGGCATTTCACGGTCTCCTTTGCAATGATAAAATTTATTATAGTTTACCATGGATCAATCGGAGATTCAAATTGATCGGAAAATTTCGAGGACACCGAACATTGATCGAAAGATCTGATAAATCATTCAAGATGATATGGAAAGGCAATTGGACTTTTGCATAAAAATCTCCTACAATAGAACTACGATATTCTCGAAAGAGAAGAACGAGAAAAGGAGAGAGACTATGACACTGACACGCAAACATGAAAAGCGCAACATGATCTTTGCGGGCCTGATCATTGGCGTAATCGCATCGATCCTTGTGCTGTTCGGCAACCCGAAAAACATGGGGTTCTGCATCGCCTGCTTCCTGCGCGACACGGCCGGCGGCCTTGGCCTGCATTCGGCTGCGGCGGTACAGTACATCCGTCCGGAGATCATCGGTCTGGTCTTTGGCAGCTTTATTATGGCGGTTTCCCGCAAGGAATTTTCCGCCCGCGGCGGAAGCGCGCCGGTGACGCGCTTCGTTCTTGGAATGTTCGTGATGGTCGGCTGCCTGATGTTCCTCGGCTGCCCGTTCCGCATGATTCTCCGCCTTGCCGGTGGCGATCTGAACGCGCTGCTGGGGCTGGCCGGCTTCGTGTGCGGCATTCTGGCGGGCGTGTTCTTCCTGAATAAAGGCTACACGCTCAAGCGCAGCTACAACCTTGCCAAGCCGGAGGGCGGCGTATTCGTTACGCTGACGCTCGTGGTCTTTGTGCTTCTGCTTCTGGCTCCGGCATTCATCCACTTCAGCGAAGCGGGCGCGGGTCCCGGCGCACTGCACGCACCGATGCTTATCAGCCTGGCTGCCGGCCTGATTGTCGGGGCACTGGCACAGCGGACGCGCCTTTGCATGGTTGGCGGTGTGCGCGACCTCGTGCTGTTCAAGGAAACCAAGCTCATCCTCGGCTTCGCGGCGATTCTGATCGGCGCGCTGGTCTGCAATCTGATTCTCACCGGTGTGACCGATGCAAGCTACTTCCGCCTCGGCTTCGCTGAGCAGCCTGTGTCGCACACTGACGGCCTCTGGAACTTCCTCGGAATGCTGCTGGTTGGCTTTGGCTGCGTGCTGCTGGGCGGCTGCCCGCTGCGCCAGCTCATTCTCGCCGGCGAGGGCAACAGCGACAGCGCCATTACCATCCTCGGGTTGCTTGCCGGCGCGTCCTTCTGCCACAACTTCGGCCTGGCTTCCTCCGGCAAAGGCCCGACCGACAACGGCAAAATCGCAGTCATCATCGGCGTTGTGGTCGTGCTTGTGATCGCGTGCCTGAATACGTTCCGAAAGGAGAATGCAAAATGACAACAGTCGACGCAAGAGGGGTTTCCTGCCCGGAGCCTGTCATTCTGACACAGAAGGCTATGGCCAGCAAGGAAGCGGAATACACAGTGATCGTAGACAATACGGCGTCGCGCGAAAACGTGACCCGCTTTGCCGAGCATCAGGGATACACGGTGACGATCACAGAACACAACGGCGAGTATACGCTTGCCATCAAGAAATAAGATGACCTACGTTGCTACGTTCTTCTCCCATTTCGGTGCAATCCGCTATCAAAAGCTCTGCCGGGAGCAGGGGATTGCAGCGCGCACCATGCCGGTGCCGCGCAGCCTGTCAAGCTCCTGCGGGACGTGTGTACGCTGCGAGGAGCGGTTTGTCGAACCGTCCGGCGTCTGTGCGGAGGAGATCGACCGAATTGTCCGCGTGGAGGGAGATCACTTTGTAGCGGTCTATGAAAAGGAGCATACGGATGGAAACTGATGTCAGGCTGACCAAGCTGGCGTCGTGCGCCGGGTGCGGCGCAAAGGTCGGCGCGGGGACGCTCTCGCAGATGCTTGAAGGCTTCCGCACACACAGCGACCCGCGGCTGATCGTCGGATACGACAAGAGCGACGACGCAAGCGTCTATCAGATCACGGACGACGTGGCCATTGTGCAGACAACCGATTTTTTTCCGCCGATTGTCGACGATCCGTTCCTCTATGGGCAAATCGCCGCGACGAACGCGCTCAGCGACGTCTACGCGATGGGCGGCGAGCCGAAGCTGGCGCTGAACATTCTGTGTCTCGCGGAGAAGATGGACGAGCGAAGCGTGCGGGAGATTCTGCGCGGCGGCTACGATAAGGCGTATGAGGCCGGGGCGATCATCTCCGGCGGTCACACAATCCATGGTGCAGAGCCGATCTACGGCCTGGCTGTGACAGGCTTTGTCCACCCGGCGAAGGTGCTCACGAATGCGAACGCAAAACCAGGAGACGCACTGATTATGACGAAGCCGCTCGGCGTCGGTATTATCACGACGGCGGCCAAGGCCGGTCTTGTCGACCAAGCGCTGCTGGAGAAGCTCTATGCCCAGATGGCGACGCTGAACAAGACTGCGCGGGACATTATGCTGCGTTTCCGCATCCATAGCTGTACGGACGTGACCGGCTTCTCCCTGATGGGACACAGCTATGAGATGGCGCAGGGGAGCGGCGTATCGATCCACGTGGAAAGTGCGCGCGTACCCTACCACAAGGAGGCGCTCGAGTTCGCCTCGATGGGGTTCATCCCGGCGGGCGCGTACCGCAACCGCGAGTTTGCCGGCGGCGGGGTCTATCAGAAGCGGGAAATTTCCCGCGCACTGGCGGATGTTTTCTTCGACCCCCAGACGAGCGGCGGCCTGCTGCTGTCGGTCGACGAGCGGGACGCGGAGGACTGCCTGCGGGCGCTGCAAGCGGAAATTCCGTGTGCCGCGCGGATTGGCTACGTCTCCGAGTTGCAGGAGAATTATCTGATTTTGGAATAAGGCAATGCCCCGCCGCGCAAGGGAACCTGCGCGGCGGGGTTTCCGCATTTTGAGTAACCGCTGAATCAATCGTCTGTGGTTATCGGCGGATCTTTTGCCCCAACTGTGCAGTTTGAAAAACTTGAAAGACATCCAGTATTCCTGCGTTTTTCAAACTTTCATTTGTGTCAAAATCTTTCGCCGATAACTCTTGCCGCTTTAATCAGCGGTTACTTGACGGGGTGTGCGGCGGCGTGGTATCATGGGAAAAACGACTGAAACGGAGCCTTCCCGGTGAAAACCATCTTTTTCGATCTTGACGACACGCTCTACGACCGCTCGGTGCCCTACCGGGCGGCGTTTGCGCAGTTTTTTGGCGGCAGGGATACCGAGCGGGCGGCGGATGCGTTTGCCGCCTTCGTAAAGCGCGGCTATGAGGTCTTTGAAGCGGCGCATACCGGCCGGATGAGCATGGAGCAGATGTATCTCTACCGCCACCAAAAGGGACTGGAGGATGTGGGCATCGCGGTCACGGATGCCGATGCGCTGACGCTGCAAGCGCTCTATGCCGCGCAGCAGCAGCGAATTACGCTCTCCGGGGACATGGTAGCGGTGCTGGAGCTCTGCCGCGTGCGCTTCGCGGCGATCGGTGTGATAACCAACGGCGGCGGTCAGGCGCAGCGCGCCAAGCTGACGCAGCTCGGACTGCCGCGTTGGGTCGCGCCGGAGCTGGTGCTCATTTCAGATGAGTGCGGCGTGATGAAGCCGGATTTGGAGATCTTTCGGATGGCGGAGCGCGCGGCGGGGTGTGCACCGGAGCGCCTGATTTATGTTGGGGATTCCCTTCGCACCGATATTGCGCCTGCCGCGGCGCGCGGCTGGCAGACGGTTTGGCTCGACCGCAAGCAGACGGCGCGGCCAAGCGCGGCAACGGCCACGGCGCAGAGCGAAGCGGAGCTGCTGGACTGCCTGCGGAGGCTGACTTAGAATGTATCTGGGGTGTATCTGAAAACGCCCAACGCACCCGGACAGCGGGTCTTTTTGCGGTGTGCCGCGTCATTTTTCCTTGAAATACGTCAGTATTCCTGCGAAAAAATGTCTCGCTCAACGCAAAAGTTCCTCGCTGCCGGTCACATCGCGAGCTTTCAGATACACCCGGTTTTCTTAACAAATGGTGTGCAGGAAACTCTTTTCTTTCCTGCACTGCTGTGATATAATACGTCCAAATTCAGACAAAGGCAGGGAACTGCAAATGGCTTTTCAAAAACAGCGGATTGTGGTCAAGGTCGGCACATCGACGATCACACATCCGTCCGGTGCGCCCAATCTGCGGAGCATCGAGCGCCTGGCGCGAACACTTTCGGACTTGCAGGGCATGGGGCATGAGATGATTCTTGTCAGCTCCGGCGCCATCGCCGTCGGCACGCACAAGCTCGGCCTTGCCGAGCGGCCGCGCGAGCTGCGCTTCAAGCAGGCCGCTGCAGCGGCGGGACAGTGCCGGCTGATGTATACCTATGATAAGTTTTTTTCGGAATATAACCACACGGTCGGCCAAATCCTGCTGACCGACGAGGATGTGCAGATCGCGGAGCGCGCCGCGCATCTGGAAGCGACGTTTTTTGCGCTGCTGGAGATGGGGGTTATCCCGATCGTAAACGAAAATGACTCGGTCTCCTCCGCGGAAATTGAAACCGGGCAGCACAAGGTGCTCGGCGACAACGATACGCTCTCGGCCATTGTCGCCAAGCTCTGCCGCGCGGATTTGCTGGTGCTGCTGAGCGACATTGACGGACTGTACGACGCCGATCCGCGCTCCCATCCCGACGCGCGGCTGCTGCACCGGGTGACGGCGCTGACAGAGGAAATCCGCCAGATGGCCGGCGGTGCGGGAAGCTGGCGCGGTACCGGCGGCATGGCGACGAAGCTGTCGGCGGCGAAAATCGTCATGGATGCCGGCTGCGACATGGTCATCACAAACGGCGCGCGAATGGAGGATCTCTACGGCATTGCGGAAGGACAGGACATCGGCACGCGCTTTGTTGCATCGAGATAAGGAGGGCATATGACGAAGTTAGAACAGCAGGGCGCGGCGGCCAAGCTGGCGGCGCGCACGCTCGCCATTGCGGGAACCACAAAAAAGAATGAAGCGCTGGAAGCAATTGCCTCGATGCTCGAAGCGCGCAGCGCGCAGTGGCTTGCGGCGAACGCAGAGGATGTCGCGCAGGCGGAGCAGGATGGGATGCGCCCGGCCATGATCGACCGGCTGCGCCTGACGCAGGCGCGTGTAGACGGCATTGTCGCCGCGGTGCGGCAGGTCATTGCACTGCCAGACCCGATCGGCCATGTGACCAATATGGAGACACGTCCGAACGGTTTGCAGATCGGGCGGAAAAGCGTTCCACTGGGCGTGGTTGCCATCATCTATGAGGCGCGGCCGAACGTGACGGTCGACGCGGCGGCGCTCTGCCTGAAATCCGGCAACGTCTGCATTCTGCGCGGCGGCAAGGAAGCCATACGCTCCAACCGCTGCGTGGTGCAGATTATGCGGGAAGCGCTGCTGTCCGCCGGACTGCCGGAGGACTGCGTCAGTTTGGTGCAGGATACCAGCCGCGAGACGGCGAACGAGCTGATGCACCTGAACCGCTACGTCGATGTTCTGATTCCGCGCGGCGGCGCGGGACTGATCCGTGCGGTTTCCGCGCAGGCGAGCGTCCCGGTCATCCGCACCGGAGAGGGCGTCTGCCACATCTATGTGGACGCCGATGCTGATCTTGATATGGCTGCGGAGCTTCTCTACAATGCCAAGTGCTCGCGCCCGTCGGTCTGTAATGCGGTGGAATGCGTGCTGCTGCATGAGGACATCGCAGAGACCTTTTTGCAGAAGGCGGTGCCGCTGCTGGATCGGCATTCGGTGGAGCTGCGCTGTGATGCGGCGTCACATTCGCTGCTGGGCGCGCGGGCGAAGGCGGCGGAGGACGCCGACTGGGACGCGGAATATGACGATTATATTCTCGCGGTTCGTGTGGTGAAGGACTTGGAAGAAGCGATGGCCTTCATTGCAGACCACGGAACCGGGCATTCCGAGTGCATCGTGACGGAAAATTACACGAAGGCGCAGCGTTTTTTGGATGCTGTGGACGCGGCGGCGGTCTATGTCAATGCGTCGACGCGCTTCACGGACGGCGGCGAATTCGGTATGGGCGCGGAGATCGGTATCTCCACACAAAAAATGCACGCGCGCGGCCCAATGGGTCTTGCGGAGATGACAAGCTACAAGTATATCATCTATGGAAACGGACAGGTGAGAACCTGAAGAAGGCGCCCGACGGAGTAATCTCCGTCGGGCGCCTTTCATTTGCCGTTCGTCGCGGAGCGCGGCATACTGTGCACCGGAAGCCGACTCGCACCATTCGTTGCCGCAATCCGTTCCGGAACCGTTATACGGCCTCAGGTTTGCGCAAGTTATTGTTGTAGACGTAAGATATTAAAAATTTCACGGTATATCCTCCATAGTTCTGATTATAAGATAGAAAATCCCGCCTGACTTCCTGTTAGAAATCAGACGGGATTTGTCCGTATGCACCCCGGATAGCGTCAGCAAACAGTTGATAAGGGAATCAGTTCCTTATCCCTGTTAAGCGAAGGCTTTCGGGGTATAATCCATTTACTCCCACTCGATGGTGCCGGTGGGCTTCGGCGTCAGATCCCAGAGGACGCGGTTGACACCGGGGACTTCGTGCGTGATGCGGTCGACGATGTACTGCATCATCTTGAAGCTCAGCTCGGCCACGTCAGCCGTGACAGCATCGACGGTATTGACCGCGCGGATGACGACGGGCCAATCATAGGTGCGCTGGCCGTTTGTCACGCCGGTGGACTTGAAGTCGGGCACGATCGTGAAATATTGCCAGACCTTGCCCTCCAAGCCGTTCTTGGCGAACTCCTCGCGGAGGATCGCGTCGGACTCGCGCACGGCTTCGAGCCGGTCGCGCGTGATTGCACCGACGCAGCGGACGCCAAGGCCGGGGCCGGGGAACGGCTGACGGAAAACCATATTGTCGGGCAGGCCGAGCGCCTTGCCGACGACGCGAACTTCGTCCTTATACAGGAACTTGATCGGCTCGACCAGCTCAAAGTGCAGATCTTCGGGCAGGCCGCCGACGTTGTGGTGGCTCTTGATGGGGCCGGACTCGAGAATGTCGGGGTAGATTGTGCCCTGAGCGAGGAAGTCGATGCCGTTGAGCTTCTTGGCTTCCTCGGCAAAGACGTCGATAAACTCCTTGCCGATAATCTTGCGCTTCGTCTCCGGGTCGGCTACGCCGGCCAGCTTGTCGAGGAAGCGGTCGACCGCGTCGACATAGATCAGGTTTGCGCCGAGCTCTTCGCGGAACACCTTGATAACCTGCTCCGGCTCGCCCTTGCGGAGCAGGCCGTGGTTGACATGGACGCAGACAAGCTGCTTCCCGATTGCCTTGATGAGCAGCGCTGCGACAACGGAGCTGTCGACGCCGCCGGACAGAGCCAGAAGTACATTTTTATCGCCGATCTGGGCGCGGAGCGCGGTGAGCTGCTCGTCGATGAACGCCTGCGCAAGCTCGGGCGTGGTGATACGCTGCATGGATTCCGGACGCTGATTGTTCATAGTTCCTCCTAAAATATACCAGATTTACCAAGTTGTGATGCTAAAAATGCAGGCTGCGGCATCCCCCAATGCCGTTTCTCAGCCTTCCTCGCGGAAGATGATGCCGTTTTCGTCGGCCTTTTCGATGACGGCCAGCGCGTGATAGTTGAAGCCCATGTTGCGCAGCCGGTCGCCGCCGCCCTGGAATCCCTTTTCAATCGCAATGCCGATGCCGACCAGCTCCGCGCCGGCCTGCTGAACCAGATCGGTCAGGCCGCGAACCGCTTCGCCGTTCGCCATGAAATCGTCGATAATCAGCACATGGTTTTCGCTCGACAGCCACTCGCGGGAGAGGAGCTGCGTAACCTTTTTCTTATAGGTGTAGGAATAGACCTCGGAGGTATAAAGTCCGCCTTCAATGTTGTCGCTCTTGGCCTTCTTTGCATAGACCATCGGAATGCCGTACTTATACGCGCAGACGGCCGCCAGCGCAATGCCGCTGGCCTCGGCGGTCAGAATGACGTCGACCTTGCTGATGTCGAAGATCTTGGCAAATTCGTCTGCCATACGCGCCATGAGCTGGCAGTCGACGCGGTGATTCAGAAACCCGTCGACCTTCACGATATTTCCGGGCAGAACTTTGCCCTCCTTCTGGATGCGCTCCTTGAGTTCCTGCATAACGTAACCTCCTAAATGATAAAAAACAGCAGCAAGCCGGAGACTTACTGCCAAAAAACCCTCAAGAGGGAAACGTCCCCCTGAGCGGCGGTGTTCCAATAGACGCAGCTTTGGTGCTGCGGTAGAGACGCCCGAGCCATACATCCGGGCATATATTGGCAGTTGGCGGAACATAGTCATCCCGCCATGATGATTTAATTTTCAGGCAATACCACAGAATTCGGCAAGTGCATTCGGCGAGAGAGTTTGCTGCAAGACAAGGTTTGGAAAATGCAGGAATACTTTGTGTATTTCAGGTTTTTCAAACCGCAGAATTGCAGGAAAAGATCCGGCGAAAGCCGCAGACGCAATTTTGAGGTCTTGCCTTATCTTACAATGGATTGCAGATTTCGTCAATAGGGGAAAGCAACCAAAAACGCCAAACCCGCGCAGACGGATTTGACGATTTGGGCAGATCATTGGTAGCATTCCGGGCGCAGCACGCCGATATACGGCAGATTGCGGTAGTAGTTTGCATAGTCAAGGCCGTAGCCGACGACAAATTCATTCGGAATCGTGAAGCCGCAGAGATCGGTTTTCAGACTCTCGCTGTGGCAGTCCTCCTTGTCGAGGAACGAGACCGTAGTAATGCTGGCAGGATTCCGCGCGGAGAAGAGCTGGCGCAGATACTTCATCGTGAGACCGGAGTCGATGATGTCCTCGACGATGATGACATGGCGGCCGGTGATGTTGTTGTCGAGGTCTTTAATCAGGCGTACAACGCCGGTGGACTTGTCGTTCAGGCCGTAGCTCGACACCGCGATGAAATCCATGTCGATCGGGCAGTTCATGCAGCGGCAGAGATCGATGTAGAAAAAGGCAGCGCCTTTGAGTACGCAGACAAGCACCGGGCGCTTGTCGCCGTATTTGGCGGTCAGCTCACCAGCGAGCTGCTCCACACGTGCAGCGATGGTTTTTTCGGTAAAAAGGATGCGTTCAATATCCTGTTCCGGCGTTCTGATGAGCATAGGGAGCCTCCTGCATCAAAAATATCTGGACTTTCGTCAGCCGTTCTATTATAATCGAGGTATCACGATAAGTAAAATAGATATAAGTAATGAAAACTATTAGTGAATCTGATAGGAGGACATACTATGGCTGTCAAGCTGGAGTTGTACCGTGTGTTTTTAGAGGTCGCGCAGCAGGGAAATATCTCCGCCGCCGCGCAAAGGCTGTTTATTTCGCAGTCGGCGGTGAGCCAATCGGTCAAGCAGCTTGAGGAGCAGCTCCAGGTGCGCCTGTTTTCCCGCAGCACGAAGGGCGTCAATCTGACGAGCGAGGGCAAGCTGCTGCTCGAATACGTCTCCCACGCGCTCGGTCTGCTGCACAGCGGCGAGGAGAAAATCGCGCAGTCGCGCCAACTGCTGACCGGTGAGCTGATCATCGGCGCGAGCGATACCGTCACCAAGACCTATCTGCTCTCCCGGCTCGAAGCGTTCCACAAGGACTATCCGGACATCCGTATCCGTATCCTCAATGGCACGACCTCGATGGTGCTCGATTACCTTCATGCCGGGCAGGTGGATATTGCGTTCGCCAGCGAAGCGCCGGACGAGACGGTCTACAGCGTGCGGCACTGCGTCGATACGCACACGATCTTTGTTGCCGCGCCGGATTATCTGGAATTTGACAAGATCTACACCATGGAGGACATCGCGGCGCTGCCGCTGATTTTGCTTGAGCGCAAGGCCAGCTCCCGGCTCTATCTCGAGCGCTATTTTCAGGAGCGCGGCATCCCGATCCACCCGGAGATTGAGCTTGGCTCGCACAATCTGCTGATCTCGCTGGCGCGCATCGGCCTTGGCGTGGCCTGCGTGACCGAGGAGTTTTCGCTTTCCGGTCTGGAACGCGGCGTGATCGTGCCGCTCAAGACCGACTTCGAGATTCCGCCGCGTGCCGTGACCATGTGTACGCTGCAAGGCGTCACGCCGACGTCGGCGGCAAACCGTTTTATGGACTTCATCTCCGAAAGCAATAAAATGGCCTATGATCCCGGCCATTCCTATCATTTTACCGCAAATTGAGCAAAAAAACTCCCGGCAGCGTTATCGAAGCTGCCGGGAGTTTCCGGTTTTACCACTGTGTGAGCGTCAGCTCGTAGTGCTCGCCGTCTGCCACAGGCTGGCTGTCCGCGCCAACCTCGAGTGCTGTGCCGTCCTGACTGATGAGCCAGAAGGTCTGGTCGTCGTTGGAAGCGGTCTCGCCGTCAACGGTCGTGATGAACAGGCCGTAGTCGCTGTCCTCACCCTCAACGCCGAGCTCCTTGTCCTCAACAAGCGCCTGGCCGAGCGTCTCTGCGTCGGTGTGGAGCGTGAAGTCCTTCGTTGTGCCGTCCGCGTGAACAACCTGCACGGTGACGGTCTTGCTGCCGGCGGGGGTCTCGTCCTTCTTGGCACAGCCGAACAGTGCGGTGGACAGAACGGCAACGATCAACACAAGCGCCAGAAGCATTTTCATCTGCTTTTTCATGCGTAGAATTCTCCTGTTTCAAAAGGCTAAAAATCGCAAGCCGATCTCCCGGCCGTTCGATTTTTGCCCCCATATTGTAACAAAAATCCGGCACTTGTCAAGTGTCGGAATGTCCCGTCCGCCCGTTCTCGCCGCACCGTATGGCACGCTTCTTTGAATTCATTCTTTTCTTCACCGAAAAGAATGGGCGCAAACGGTTTCCTTTTTTGACACGCTGAAAACAGAGGACGGAGAATCCGTCCTCTGTTTGAACGATCAAAGCCGCTGCTCCATGGTACTGTGCACCGCCTTGAGGAATGCGCTGCTCGTCACACCGGTTCTGCCGCAGAGCGCAGCGAGATCACCGGTCATCGTGCCCGCCCGCACCGTGTCAAGGCAGGCGGCTTCCAGCTTTTTAGCAAAGTCGGTCAGCGCCGCATTGCCGTCCAGCTCGCCGCGCTTGGCCAGCGCGCCCGTCCATGCAAAAATCGTCGCAATCGGGTTGGAGGATGTCTGCTCACCCTTGAGGTAGCGGTAATAGTGGCGCGTGATCGTGCCGTGTGCGGCCTCATATTCAAAGTTGCCGTCCGGCGAGACGAGCACGCTTGTCATCATCGCGAGACTGCCGAACGCGGCGGAGATCATGTCGCTCATGACGTCGCCGTCGTAGTTTTTGCACGCCCAGATGAAGCCGCCCTCCGAGCGCATGACGCGCGCGACAGCGTCGTCGATCAGCGTATAAAAATAGGTGATCCCGGCAGCTTCGAATTTGGCCCTGTATTCCTCGTCATAGATGCGCTGGAAAATCAGCTTGAATGTCTGGTCATACTGCTTCGAGATCGTGTCCTTCGCCGAGAACCAGAGATCCTGCTTGGTCGACAGCGCATAGTTGAAGCACGAGTGCGCAAACGCTTCAATCGAGGAATCCTTGTTGTAGATACCCTGAAGCACACCGGGGCACTCGAATTCGTAGATGGTCTGGGAAAATTCCGTTCCATCCTCGCCGCAAAATGAGAGCGTCGCCGTGCCGGGGCAGGGAACGCGGTATTCCGTGCCCTTGTAGAGGTCGCCGTAGGCGTGGCGCGCGATCGTAATCGGCTTTTTCCAGTTGGCCACATACGGCGGAATCATCCCGGTTAAAATCGGCGCGCGGAAAACCGTGCCGTCGAGAATCGCGCGGATCGTCCCATTCGGACTTTTCCACATCTCATGGAGGTTATACTCCTCCACGCGCTGCTTGTTCGGCGTGATCGTTGCGCATTTGACGCCGACGTGATATTTTTTGATTGCGTTGCCCGCGTCGATCGTCACCTGATCGCGCGTCGCGTCGCGGTTTGGCAGGCCGAGGTCATAGTATTCGGTGTTCAGCTCCACAAACGGCGTCAGCAGCTCGTCCTTGATCTGCTGCCACAGGATGCGGGTCATCTCGTCGCCGTCCATCTCGACGATGGGCGTTGTCATTTTGATCTTTTCCATTTATACGTTCTCCTTGGCGTGGTTTGCGGCATAGTAGTTCATCAGGCAGCCGTCGAGCAAAATCTGCCGCTCGTCCGCTGTCAGCTCCGGCAGATGCAGCAGAATCGGCGCCGTCGTCCCGTCCTTACGGAGGACGGTCGCGGGAATGTCCTTTGCGCCGGATTCAACGGCGCTGCGCACGTGCGGCACAAAGATACGGTCGCCCGGCTTGTAGTCGAAGGGGACATCCGCGTCGATGTGGAACGGCAGCATTCCCCAATTGATGCAGTTCGAGCGGTAGCGCTTCGTCGCGTATTCATAGCAGATGTTCGCGCACCCGCCGAGCACGCGCTGGCAGCTCGCGGCCTGCTCACGCGCCGAGCCGTCGCCGGGCTTGTTCGCAAAAATCACCGAGCCGATGCCGGTATTTGCCGTGCTGCCGCCGCAGCGCTCGATCAGCGCAGCGGTTTCCGCGTCCAGACTCCCAGCCTGCCGCGCCGCTTCCAGCGCGGCAATGCCGTTTGCGCGGCCGACATACTGCGGCTCGCGCCGCGAAAGCGCAAACGTTGCGAGCTTCAGCGGGTTTGAGCGGTAGGACGACGTCTCGCCCGACGGAATCAGCTCGTCTGTGGTCGTCACCGGGTCGTGCAGGACGCAGGCCAGCTCCATCAGCAGATTTTCCGGCAGCGCCGGGATCTTCGGCCATTCGGTGATGTTTGGCCCGAGCCGCAGCGCCGCGTCCGGCTCCGCCTTGCCAAATCCAAAGTAGCAGCGCTTCTGGTATACACTGCCGTCAAATTCCTCCGCGCGCAAGGCGGGTATCGTATAATCGATCTCCGTCGCGGCGGTGAGCACGCCGTGGTTGCGCGCGGTTGCCGCGATGGAGCGCGCGTCCATCAGCATGACGCCGGCCAACTGTCCGCCGGACGGCTTGGAGCCTTCGCGGTTTGGGAAATTGCGCGTCGTGTGGCGGATTGAAAGCGCGTCGTTGCCCGGCACGTCGCCCGCGCCGAAGCACGGCCCGCAGAAGCACGGCTTAAAGAGCGCGCCCGCTTCGAGAAGCGTCTGCTGGACGCCGTGCTTCATCAGTGCGAGGTTGACCGGAATCGATGGCGGATAGACCGACAGCGAGAAATACCCGTCGCCGATGCTGTGGCCGTCCAAAATGGCGGCGGCCTCCGCAATGTTGTCATACATTCCGCCGGAGCAGCCGGCGATGATGCCCTGGTCAACGACGAGCTTGCCGCCCTTCAGCTTGTCGGTGAGGTGCAGCTCCACCTTGCCGCCGAACTGCTCCTGCGCGAGCAGCTCGGTCTGGCGCAGGATGTCTGCGCCGTTCGCCTGCACGTCACGCACGGTGAACGCGCGCGATGGATGGAACGGCATCGCGACCATCGGCTCAATCTTGCCGAGGTCGATCTCAATGACGCTGTCGTAGAGCGCGCCCTCCTCGGGTTCGAGCTTCCGATACGTCTCCGGGCGGCCGTGGACGGCGAGGTATTCCTCTACCTTTTCATCGGTCTGCCAGATCGAGGACAGGCAGGCGGTCTCGGTGGTCATGACGTCGATGCCGATGCGGTAGTCCATCGGCAGGCTGGCGACACCCGGTCCGGCGAACTCCAAGACCTTGTTTTTCACAAAGCCGGAGTCGTAGACCGCGCCGCAGAGCGCGATGGCAACGTCGTGCGGGCCGACGCCGCGGGCGGGCTTGCCCGTCAGGTAGACGAGCACCACGTCCGGCATGGCGACGTCGTAGGTGTTGCGGAGCAACTGTTTGACGATCTCCGGGCCGCCCTCGCCGATGCCCATGGTGCCGAGCGCGCCGTAGCGCGTGTGGCTGTCAGAGCCGAGAATCATTCGGCCGCAGCCGGTCATCATCTCGCGCGCGTATTGGTGGATGACGGCCTGATTAGCCGGTACATAGATGCCGCCGTATTTCTTCGCGGCGGACAGACCGAAAATATGGTCGTCCTCGTTGATGGTTCCGCCGACGGCGCAAAGGCTGTTGTGACAGTTGGTCAGCACATAGGGAACCGGAAATTCGGTCAGGCCGCTGGCTTTTGCGGTCTGGATGACGCCGACATAGGTGATGTCGTGCGAGATCAGAGAGTCGAAGGTGATGCGCAGCGCGTTGGGGTCAACGCTGCGGCTGTGCGCGTGGAGTATCTTCCACGCCATTGTGCCCGCACGACTGCCGGCTGTGCCGGGAACCGGACGGCCGTTTGTCCAGACTGCGGACTGCTTGGGGAGATTCATGGAATCGCCGCCTTTCCGTGGTTTCTTTTTCTGCGCACAGTATAACAGTTTTTGCGCCGATGTGCAATAGAAATGAAAGAAATAAATGAAAACTTGCAAAACAGACGAAATAAAAACACAAAAATGAAGCAATACTCCTCAAATTTTGAAATTTATAAAAAAATGCTTGCATTTTTAAGACGCGTCCGCTAGAATGGGTACAACATTGTACTGGAGGGGACATCATGTACGAACAGGAACAACGCCTGCAAGGGTATATCAACAGCATGAGCCGCGATCTTGTCAAGGATTACTCCATCCCGGCGGAGCTATATACGAATCAGGACATCAAGCGGGGACTTCGAAACAACGACGGTACCGGCGTGCTTGTCGGCATCAGCAAGGTCGGCAGTGTGCAGGGTTACTACATGGTTGACGGCCAGCGCGTCCCCATGCCCGGCAAGCTCTACTACCGCGGCATCAGCGTGGAGGAAATCGTGGAAGCGCACCAGAAGGCCGGTACGTTTGGCTATGAGGAGGTCGCCTATCTGCTCCTGCTCGGGAAGCTGCCCACCGCCGAGGAGCTTCAGCAGTTCAACCAGATTCTCGCCAATGCCCGCCAGATGCCCAAGGCATTTACCGAGGATATGATTTTGAAGGCGCCGAGCCGCGACATTATGAACCAGCTCGCGCGCAGCGTTCTTGCGCTCTATTCTTTCGACGACCGCGCGGACGACATCGCTCCGGCGAATGTCCTGCGCCAGTCCATCCAGCTCATCGCGCGCTTCCCGCTGATCGCGGCCAACGCGCTCATGGCCAAGCGCCACTATTTCGAGGGAAAATCCCTCTATCTGCACAATCCGCTGCCGGAGCTTTCCGTCGCGGAAAATCTGCTCCGTATGACCCGCGCGGACAAGAGCTACACGCCACAGGAATCGCACCTGCTCGACCTGATGCTGATTCTGCACGCCGAGCACTCGAGTAACAACTCCACGTTTGTCTGCCGCGCCATCTCCTCGTCCGGCACTGACACATACAGCGCCATCGCCGGCGCGGTTGGCTCGCTGAAAGGCCCGCTGCATGGCGGTGCGAACGCCAAGGTGCTGCAAATGTTCCGCACAATCAAACAAGAGGTCGGCGACGCGCCGACGGACGACGCGCTCGGCACAATGCTTGACCGGCTGCTCGACGGCGACGCGGGCGACCGCTCCGGCAAGCTCTACGGCCTTGGCCACGCGGTCTACACGATGTCCGATCCGCGCGCTGTCGTCATCAAGAAATACGCCGCTGCGCTGGCTGCGGAAAAAGGTCGCCTCGGCGATCTGCAGCTGATGGAGCGTGTCGAGGAGCTAGGCATCCAGAAGATCATGGAGCGCAAGCACCAGCGCATTCCGATGTGCGCGAATGTCGACCTCTATTCCGGCCTGATCTACAATATGCTCGATCTTCCGGAGGACATCTACACGCCGCTGTTTGCCACCGCGCGCATCGCCGGCTGGTGTGCCCACCGGCTCGAGGAGCTTGTGACCGGCAACCGCATCATGCGTCCGGCCTACCGCGCCGCCGTGGAGCACCACGCCTATATCCCCATCGAAGAACGATAATAAGATGCCCGCGCATCCTTTGGATGCGCGGGCATTTCGGCGTGTCGAAAAAGTCTTTTTACCCCGCTGCCCATCCAGCCTTTTAAGCCGAAGGCTTGGCAGAAAAGATCCGCCGAAGCGCGCGGATGCAATTGTGCGGTGTCACCTTAATCCATCTTGCATTCCACGGCGGCGTAGATGCTGCGGATGGCCTTCTGATAGTCGCCGTCCTGTACGGCAATGATGATGTTCAGCTCGCTCGATCCCTGGTCAATCATGCGCACGTTGATGCTTGCGTCGGCAATCGCGCGGAAAATGCGCGCAGCGGTGCCCTTGGAGTAGATCATGCCGTGGCCGACGACGGCGATCAGCGCCAGGCCGTCCTCGACGCTGATCGTGTCGGGATGCAGCTCGTTTTGAATCTCGGCAAGCACCTGCGCGCGGCAGGGTTCCAGCGCATCGGTGCGCAGCACGATGGAAACCGTATCGATGCCGGACGGGCAGTGCTCGAACGAGATGCCGTGCCGCGCCAGAATCGTCAGCAGCTTGGCGACAAAGCCGATTTCACCGTTCATCATCGACTTTTCCACAAAGATGCTCGAGAAGCCGCTGTGCCCTGCGATGCCGGTCACGCGCCGCTTTTTCAGCTCCGGCGGAAGCTGCGGCAGAATCATCGTGCCGGACTCGTCCGGGGCGTTCGTGTTGCGGATGTTGATCGGAATCCCCGCCTTGCGCACCGGGAATACTGCATCCTCGTGCAGCACGGTCGCGCCCATGTACGAAAGCTCCCGTAGCTCCTGGTAGGTGATGTGCTCAATCTTATGCGGATTATCGATGATACGCGGGTCGGCCGCGAGCATACCGCTCACGTCCGTCCAGTTTTCATAGAGCTCCGCGCCCACAGCGCGCGCCACGATGGAGCCGGTTACGTCCGAGCCGCCGCGGGAGAAGGTGTGAATCGTCCCGTCGGGCAGCGCACCGTAAAATCCCGGCACCACGGCGCAGTCCAGCGTCTCCAGCGCATGGTGCAGCGCTGCGTTCGTCTCCTCCGCCAGGAATGTGCCGTCAGTGCTGAAGGAGACATACTGCGCGGCGTCGACGAATGGGAAGCCGAGGTAGGCCGCGATGATTTTGGAGTTGAGGTATTCGCCGCGGCTGGCCATATAGTCGCGCTGCGGCTTCCTTTGCAGGTGCGCGCGGATTGTGGCAATCTCGTCCGCCAGCGCAAACGTCAGGCCAAGGCCTGTGAGAATTTCGGCGAAGCGCGCTTCAATGGATACGAGCGTATCTTCAAAATTTTCGCCGGCTGCGGCCTGCTCATAGCAGCGGTAGAGCAGATCCGTGACCTTTATATCGTCAGATGTGCGCTTGCCGGGCGCGGACGCGACAACAAAGCGGCGCGCCGGATCGCTGCGGACAATGGCCGCGGCTTTTTGAATCTGCTCTGCGGAGGCCAGCGAGGTTCCGCCGAATTTGACGACAATGGTGTTCATATTTATGCAATCCTTTCTGTATGCTCAGTCTGCCTGAGAGAGATATTCGGTTAAAACGGCCGCGTGGACGGCGGCTGCCAGCGGGACAGCGCTTGCGTCCGGCAAAAATGCGGGGTGGTGCAGCGGATAGTCTCCGCCGACGCCAATATGATAAAACGAACCGGCTGCAGCGTCAATAAAATATCCAAAATCTTCGGTTGTCATGGTTGGTGAATCCAATATTTTCACATGATCCGCGCCCAGCAGCGCCTTTGCGCTGCGTTCCACAAGCGCGGTCTCGCGCTCCGTGTTCACGACGCCCGCATAGCTCTCGTGCAGCGTCAGCGCGGCGCTTGCGCCGAATTGCGCGGCGACCGCGTCGACAGTCTCGCGGATGGCCTGCTTCATGGCGGCGCGGTTTTCCGCGCCGAGCGTGCGCAGAATGCCGGTCAGCTCCGCCTGCCCCGCGATGACGTTGATGGCCGTTCCTGCGTGCAGCGTCCCAATTGAGAGCACAAATGGGTCAGGACTTCGCAGCGCGTGCAGCGCCGTCACCAGCGCTGCTGCGCAGGCAAGCGCGTCAATGCCGCGCGCTGGCTGCGCGCCGTGGCAGCTCCGGCCGGTGATGCGGATCGAAAATGTGTCCGATGCGGCATAGAATTTGCCGTACCGCACGCCGACCGTGCCAAGCGGCAGCTCCGGGCAGACGTGCGCGCCGAATACCGCGTCGACGCCCTTCATGCACCCGGCGGCAATCATGCGCTGCGCGCCGCCGCTGCCCTCCTCGTCCGGCTGGAAGAAGAATTTTACGGTGCCGCGCAGCGTATCCTTGCGGCGCGCCAGCAGCTCTGCCGCGCCGAGTGCCGCAGCCATGTGCACATCGTGACCGCAGGTATGCGCAACACCCGCGTTGCGGGAGGAATACGGTTTGCCGCTGTCCTCCCGCATGGGCAGCGCATCCATATCCGCACGAAGCGCAACGCAGCGCCCCGGCAGCGCACCCGCAAGTGTGCCGATCACTGCCGTATCGAGCAGCCGCATTGTCCGCACGCCAACCGCATTGAGCCGCTGCTCAATCACCTTCGCCGTCCGTTTTTCACAATTTCCGAGTTCTGGATATTTATGCAATTCTTCGCGCACGGCGTTCCACTCCGGCGCGAGGATGCGCGCCTGTTCCAAATCATTCATTGCAGTCTGCCCTTCTCACAGTGTTGCACAAAACTGTTC
>CAKUJA010000025.1 GCA_934661135.1 uncultured Oscillospiraceae bacterium | reverse complement strand
CGCGCCGCACGCTATCTTGATGATGGCGGTCAGGCACCATTTTACGGGTACGGTACAACCCTCGATTTTCCGCCGCATCCGTAGGGGCGGACGACTCTGTCCGCCCTTACCGCACTATGATTTCGCCGCAGACTTCTGCGAAACCATCTTTGCCTACTGCCGGGCGGACAGAGTCGTCCGCCCCTACAATTCTATCGTATTTTTTCCGAATTCCATTCGTCGCGGAATCCAAGGGCATCTCCCAGAACCAAACTGTGACCCAGCAGAGTGGTCACAGTTTGGAGAGGAAGAAGAATACTGCGGATATGGAGCTTTCGCCGCCCGGCGGAAGCGTAATGCAGCAGCCTTCTTCTGACGAGGCGGCGATTCTTTTCTTTCTCAAAAAGAGAAAGAAAAGAATGGGGGCGCAAAACTTTCTGGCTGAGAAAGAAAAGAACGGGTTCAAAATGATAAATTTATAGAGAAACTGCCCGCGATCGTCCAATCGCGGGCAGTTTTGATTAGGGTGTATCTGAAAGCTCTCAATGTGACCGGCAGCGAGGAATTTTTGCGCTGAGCAAGACGTTTTTTTGCAGGAATACTGACGTATTTCAAGGAAAAATGGCGCGGCGCAGCGTGAAAAGGCCCGCTGTCCGGGTGCGTTGGGAGTTTTCAGATACACCCTAGGGAAGCTCTGATAAAATAATCGACTGTGGACGGCGAAAGATTTTTCATCAAGACAAGGTTTGAAAAATGGCGGAATACTTTGTGTATTTCCCATGTTTCGAACCGCAGGATTGGCGGAAAAGATCCGTCGTCCGCGATCGGGGCGTTATTCAGAGGTTTCTTAGAGCACTTTGGAGAGGAAGGCCTGCGTACGGGGGTTTTGCGGATGGTCGAACAGCTCGTTCGGCGTGTTTTCTTCCACAATCGCGCCGCCGTCCATAAAGATGACGCGGCTGGCGACCTCGCGGGCGAAGCCCATCTCGTGGGTGACGACGGCCATGGTCATGCCCTGCTTGGCGAGTGCGCGCATCATGTCGAGCACTTCGCCGACCATCTCGGGGTCGAGCGCGGACGTCGGTTCATCGAACAGCATGACCTCCGGACTCATCATCAGCGCGCGGACAATGGCAATGCGCTGCTTCTGGCCGCCGGAGAGCATGGCGGGGAAGGTGTTGGCTTTGTCGGGCAGGCCGATGCGCTCGAGCCACTCCATGGCCTTCTTATCGGCTTCGGACTGGTTCATCAGCTTGAGGTGCACCGGTGCAAGTGTGAGGTTTTTGCGGACGGTCATGTTCGGGAACAGATTGAAATGCTGGAAAACCATGCCCATCTTACGGCGATGGAGGTCGAGGTCGATCTTCTTGTCGGTGATGTCGACACCGTCGAACCAGACGGTGCCGGTGGTCGGCACTTCAAGCAGGTTCAGGCAGCGCAGCAGCGTCGATTTGCCGGAGCCGGACGGGCCGATGATCGCCACGACCTCGCCTTTGTGGATGGAGAGGTTGCAGTCGTTGAGCGCCTTGACGGCGCCGCCGTTGAATTCCTTGACCACGTGTTCGACGCGGATCAGCTCAGTGTTTGTCGCCACGGCGCATTCTCCTTTCGACAGCTTCGATGGCCTTGCTGGCCGGGTAGTTGATGCAGAAATAGATCAGGGCGGCCAGCGTGTAGGGCGCGAGGGAGATGTAGGTCGCGCTGGCAACGGCCTTTGCGCCGAACATCAGCTCCTCCATGCCGAGCATGGAGCAGATGGACGATTCCTTGACCATGGTGACGATCTCATTGGCGAGCGCGGGCAGTACGTTTTTGATCGCCTGCGGCAGGACGATAAAGCGCATAGACGCCCACTTGGAAAGGCCGAGCGAGCGGGCGGCTTCGGTCTGCCCCTGGTCGACGGCGAGAATGCCGGCGCGGAAGATCTCCGCGACGTAGGCTGAGCTGTTGAGCGCAAGCGCGACAACGCCGGGGATGAAGCGCGAGATGTCGACAAAGCCGAGGATCGTGATGCGCGGGATGGAGACTGCACCGAACAGGCCGAAATAGATGATGGATAACTGAACGAGCAGCGGCGTCGAGCGGAATATCGCGATATAAGCGCCGGAAATTGCCTTGACGAGACGGTTCTTGCTCAGGCGCATCAGCGCCAGCAGCAGCGCGGGGATAATAGCCAGCAGGACGGACACGACCGCCAGCAGCAGCGTATATTCCAACCCCCGCACAAATGAAACGGCGTATTTGGGAAGGAAGGAGAAATTGAAAAAGTTCGCCTTATTCATATCGACGAACAGGTTGCTCCACCACATGGGCAAAAATTCCTTTCTTTGTTGCGGGAGGCCTTACATCTTCCGGCTTCTGTCCTTGCCGGAGCTTTTGCCCCAATGCGGCGGCTTGAAGGACTTGAAATCCGCAAGGGATGCCTGCGCCCTTCAAATCTTGCCTTGGGTCAATATCTCTCGGCAAATCCACTTGCTGCAAGAAGCAAGCCTTCCCCTATTTTAGGGGGCGTCGAACGTGCGCAAAGTGCAGGGTCGGGAACCGGCCTTGCACTTTGCGATTTGGAGACAAAATGGAATGAAATTGAAATCGGTTTAGTTGGGAGTGTCGGCAGAGACTTCCTCAGCCACGCCGCTCAGGGAATCGGCCAGGGAGATGAACTCCTCGATCTTGTTCTCGGCGGTCATCTTGGCAATTGCTTCGTTGATGCCGGGGAGCAGGCCCTTCGGGTCGCCCTTCTGGACGGCAACGCAGTACGGCTCGGCGGCGCCAAGCTCGCTGGAAGCGTCGGCGATGACGAAGTCGTCATTCTCAGCGACATACTGGTTGGCCACGCTGCCATCGACGACAACGGCATCGACCTTATCATACATGAGCTGGTTGACGAGGTCGGTCACGAGCTGGAGGGCGACGAGGTTTGCGCCGGGCATATCGTTCGTGACGATGTCGGCCTTGGTTGTGCCGGTCTGGGCGCCCACAGCCTTGCCTTCAAAATCGGCGAGGGTCTTATAGCTGTCCGCGTTTTCCTTCTTGACGAGGATCATAGGCGGATAGTCGGTGTAGTAGGGATCGGAGAAATCAGCGGCTTCCTTGCGCTCGTCGGTAGCTTCCATGGCGGCGATGACGATGTCGAAATCGCCCTTCTGGAGGGAGGCCAGCAGATAGTCGAATGCCATGTTCTCGGTCTGGAGGGTCTTGCCGGTGTAGTCGGCGATGTACTGCGCGACGGAGACATCAATGCCGCCGTAGACCATGTCGCCGTTGTCGTCCGGATACATGAACTCAAACGGAGCGTAGTCGGCGGACGTGCCGAAGATCAGGGTTTCCGCCGGAGCGTCGGTCGTGTCACTCGAGCTGGTTTCGGCGGAAGCGTCATTGGTGGTGTCCGTGGATTCTGTGGTCTGGGAATCGGCGGAGGTGTCGGTCGTGGTTGTGGAATCGGATGTGGACGCGCAGGCCACCATGCTCAGTACCATGAGCGCGGCCAGCAGCAGTGCAAGCAGCTTTTTCATGTTTGTGTTTCTCCTTCTATTTTCGAAATGATTTATGTGCTTGGCTTGTTGATGCTCCCAAGTATACACACATATTCATGCAAAGTCAAGCAAAAATATTCATATTATATGCAAGAAAGGCCTGGCGTTTTTTGTGCGAACTGACAAACGGAAAAAAAGGACTTGCGCCGGGGCGTTTTTCACAATATAATGACAATGAAATTAAAAACATGGGACAGAATTACCGGAGTTCGCCCGCCGCCGGCAGACGAATTCCGGCGTTCTGCGTGCAATATACAGTCTAAGGTGAATATATGCAAAATGAATTGCGGATGAATATTATGAATAATTCGGTGCTGGAAACCGATATCGGGCAGATTTTACGCAATGCGGAGACCGTGGCGCGGACGCTGCCGGCGGAAACGTGGCTGATTCCGGTGCTCAAGTGCGATGCCTACGGCCTTGGCGCGGGCAGGATTGCGCGGGCGCTGGAGGAGCTGGACGCAGTAGAGAGCTTTGCGGTGGCGCACGTCTCTGAAGGACTGCGGCTGCGCGAGTTTGGCATCGACAAGGACATTCTGGTGATGAGCAGCGCGCTGCCGTGGCAGCTTGAGATGGCGGCCATGGCGCGGCTCACGCTGACGTGCGGACACGCGGGCTTTGCCAAGGCGCTGAACGCGGTGGCAGAGAAGCTCGGCACCAGCCAGAAGATCCAGATTAAGATCGATACGGGACTGCACCGGATCGGTTTTTTGCCGGAGGAGCTGGAGGCGCTTTGCGCGGAGCTGCGCGAAGCGCCGCAGCTCCGCGTGACCGGGACGTTTTCACATTTTTCCAATACGGAGGACGCAGCGCTTTGCGCGCGGGAGTATGCGGCATACCAGCGGTCACTGGATGCGCTGCGCGCACAGGGGATTGCGCCGGGGGTGCGGCACATGGCCTGCTCCGCGGCGAGCGAGCGCTATCCGCAATACGGCTTGGATGCGGTTCGCGTGGGGCGGCGGCTGTTTATGGACAGTCCGACCGCGCCGGACGGCGAAATCCGGGAGGTTTCGACGTGGCGGAGCTGGGTGACGATGGTGCACCCGCGCCGCGCGGGAGAGCGGATCGGCTATGGCGCGGGAGCACGGCTGGAGCACGACGCGCTGGTTGCGACGGTCGGCGTGGGATATGGCGACGGCTTGAGTCCGGCGCTGGCGGAGGTACGTGCGCCGGTACTCGCCGGAGGCAAGCGCTGCCCGATTTTGGCGTGCTGCATGGATCAGTGCATGGTTGACGTCAGCGGGACGGACTGTAAAGTCGGGGATGAGGTCGTCTTTTTCGGCCGCGACCGGCTGGGCAACTGTCTGCCGTCGCAGGAGGTTGCGCTGCTGATCGGCGCGAACGAGGGCTGCGGCCTGACGGCGGCGCTCTCGCCGCGCGTGGCGCGCACCTATGTGCGGTGAGCCATCTGAAAAATCAGATTTCTGCGGGGGACTCTGCGTGCTGGAGTCTCCCGCATTTTTTGTGTGGTTGTTTGGATTTCACAGCAAACCAGAAAAGAACTTGCAAAAGCGCAGAACGTCTGCTATATTTAGTTTGATATGTCACTGAATGATTTTAGGGGGACGCCATGAATACACAGCATTTACAGTACATTGTGGAAATTGAACGGATGCGCTCGATCTCGCAGGCTGCGGAAAATCTGTTTATCGGCCAGCCGAACCTCAGCCGGATTCTGCACGATATGGAGGATTCGCTCGGCTTTCGGATTTTTGAGCGCACGAGCCGCGGCGTCCGCCCGACGGAGCGCGGAACGGATTTTTTGCAGCACGCAAAGAGTATCCTGCGCGAGATGGACCTGATTGAAGCGCTCGGACCGCGCCGGCCGGTGGCGAACCGGCTGCGCATCTGCATTCCGCGCTCGGCTGCGGCGCTGGATATTGCGGGGCAGTTTATTGCGGCGCTGCCGGTGGATCAAAATCTGGATGTCGTGATCCGCGAATGCCATGCGCGCAAGGCGCTGGAGCTGCTGGCAAACGGCGAGGTGGAGATCGGAATTATCCGCTTCCGGTCGGAATACCGCGAGTATTTTGAGGAGCAGATGACGCAGCGCGGCTTGAATTTTGAGGTTTTGAACAAGTACCGCTATCAGGTGCTTCTCAGCAAGGGACATCCGCTGGCGCAGAAGGAGACGCTCCAGCGCAGCGACCTGACGGATCTGCCGGAGATCGTTCATGGCGATACGTTCCGTCAGTCCGGCCAGCAGGAGCAGCGCGTGACACGGAAAATCTACACGGTCGACCGGCTGGCGCAGCTCAGTCTGCTGGAAAAGATTCCGAATTCGTATATGTGGGCGTCCTCGATGCCGGATCGCTGTCTGCGGCGCTGGGGATTCGTCCAGAAAGCGTGCAGCGACAACCAGGTGATCTACCACGACGCGATCGCATATAATGCGCAATATAATATGTCGGAGATCGAGAGCGAATTCCTGACGTATCTGTTTGACCATTACCACAAATAACGCCATCAGAGTTTTCATATAGCCGGCTCGAAATTAGCATTTCAATTCTCCCTTTTTTATCGATATAATCCTACTGAACAATATAGGTCATACTATATTCGCATCAGATTTTAAGATTAGGAAAAGGGGAAATACGGATGAGCAAGATCACTGTTATCGGCGCCGGCAACGTGGGAGCGACCATTGCAAACGATCTGATGATCGAGGGCATTGCATCTGAAATTGTGTTAATAGACATCAATCGGCCGAAGGCACTCGGTGAGGCGCTGGATATTTACCAGGGCGTCCCGTACTGCGCTCCGGCCATTGTTCGTTCCGGCGATTATCCCGCAGCATCGGATTCGGACATTGTGATTATCACGTCCGGGATGCCGCGCAAGGCAGGCCAGTCCCGTCTGGAGCTGGCGCAGGTCAATGTCAACATTATGAAAGACATTGCGTCGAAGATTGTGCCGGTTGCGCCGAACGCGCTCTATGTTATCGTCTCCAACCCGGTGGACGTGCTGACCTACGTGTTCCACAAGGTTTCCGGCGTACCGGAAAACCACATTATCGGCTCCGGTACGATTCTCGACACCAGCCGCCTGCAGGCGGCGCTGGCGAAGCGCTTCCACATCAGCCCGAAGAACGTGCACGCGCACGTCTACGGCGAGCACGGCGATTCGTCGTTTGTGCCCTGGTCGCTGGCGCACATCGCCAACAACCACATCGACAGCTACCGCGACCATTCGCCCGACAAGGAGAGCATCGACTGGAACGGCAGTGCGGACTACGCCGACATGGAGGAGTTTGTGAAGAAGTCCGGCGCGCAGGTCATCAAGAACAAGGGCGCGACGTTCTACGCGGTGGCGGCCTCGGTCTGTCATATCTGTAAGTGCCTGACGAGCACGGCCGGCACGGCGCTGACTGTCTCGACGCTGATGCACGGCGAATACGGCGTGGATGACGTGTGTCTGTCGACGCTGGCGCTGGTTGACCGCACCGGCGTGCGCGGAAAGATTCTCAACCATCTGACGGATGAGGAAGTCGGAAAGCTGCGCCACAGCGCGGACTGCCTGCGCGCAGTGATTGACGACGTGGAAATCTGACGCGTCTGCCCGGCAGATCAAAATTATCTGAAATAGTTGCTTAAGAGATCGTCCGCGCAAAAAACGCGGACGATTTCCTCGAACCATTCTGAATCTTGAAAGTTGGAGGATACATACACGATGGAATACCGCATCGAGCATGATTCTATGGGCGAGGTCAAGGTGCCTGCCGACAAATATTGGGCGGCGCAGACCGAGCGCAGCCATGAGAATTTCCCGATTGGCGTAGGACTGGAGACAATGCCGCGCGAGATTACGCACGCGTTCGGCATTTTGAAGCAGGCGGCGGCACGCGCGAACCATGCGCTGAAGCCGGAGAAGATGACGGCGGAAAAGCTGGCCGCCATCGAGCAGGCCTGTCAGGAGGTGGCCTCCGGCAAGCTGAACGAGCATTTCCCGCTGGTTGTGTGGCAGACCGGCTCCGGCACGCAGTCGAACATGAACGCCAATGAGGTCATTGCCAACCGCGGCAACGAGCTTGCGGGCAGGAAGCTGCTGCACCCGAATGACGACATCAATATGTCGCAGTCGTCGAACGACACGTTCCCCACGGCGATGCACATCGCGGCCGTGCTTGCGCTGGAGGAGAAGGTGCTCCCCGCGATCGACAAGCTGACGGCGACGTTCCGCCGGCTCGAAGAAGAAAACGAGGGCATTGTGAAGTCCGGACGGACGCATTTGCAGGATGCGACGCCGATCAAGTTCTCGCAGGAGATCTCCGGATGGCGCACAAGCCTGGAGAAGGACAGACGGCTGATTGAGCTGGCGCTGCCGGAGCTGCGCGAGCTGGCGCTCGGCGGCACGGCGGTCGGCACCGGGCTGAACGCGCCGAAGGGATTTGACGTCAAGGTGGCCGAGGAGGTCTCGGCGCTGACCGGTCGGGCGTTCCGCACAGCGGAAAATAAATTCCACGCGCTGACGAGCAAGGATGAGATTGTGTTCGCGCACGGCGCGCTCAAGGCGCTGGCGGCGGACATGATGAAGATTGCCAACGACGTCCGCTGGCTGGCATCCGGCCCGCGCGACGGTCTCGGCGAGATCTTCATTCCGGAAAACGAGCCGGGTTCGTCCATCATGCCCGGCAAGGTGAACCCGACGCAGTGCGAAGCGGTCACGATGGTGGCCGTGCAGGTCATGGGCAACGACGTGGCCGTCGGCATGGCGGCAAGTCAGGGCAACTTCGAGCTGAACGTATTTATGCCCGTCTGCATCTACAACTTCCTGCAATCCGCGCGCCTGCTGGCCGAGTCCATCGAGTCGTTCAACGACCGCTGTGCGTTCGGCATCCGCGCCAACCGTGAGAAGATGGCGCACAACCTGCACAATTCGCTGATGCTGGTCACGGCGCTGAACCCGTACATCGGCTATGAAAACGCGGCAAAGACCGCGAAGAAGGCCTACAAGGAGAACATCTCGCTGAAGGAAGCGTGCGTGGCGCTCGGCTTCCTGACGGCGGAGAAATTTGACGAAGTGTTCCATCCGGAACAGATGGTTTAGGCCGGAGGACGAACGATGAAATTTAGTTATTTCCCCGGCTGCACGCTCAAGACGAAGGGCGCGCGGCTGGACATCTGCGGCCGCCAAGCCGCCGAGGTGCTCGGCTTTGAGCTTTGCGAGCTGGCGGAATGGCAGTGCTGCGGCGCGGTCTATCCGCAGGCGACGGACGAGATTGCAACGCGCCTTTCCTCCGTCCGTGCGCTGGCCGCGGCGGACGCCGAGGGACAGGAGCTTGTGACGCTCTGTTCCGCCTGTCACCATGTCATCAAGCGCGTGAACGGCGATATGCAGCGAAGCGACGACATCCGCGCAAAGGTCAACAACTATCTGAAGCTCGACACGCCCTATGAGGGGCAGACGACGGTGCTGCATTACTTGGAAGTGCTGCGCGACCGGATTGGCTGGGATGCTGTGGCCGAAAAGGTGCAAAATCCGCTGAAGGGCAGAAAAATTGGCGCCTATTACGGCTGCCTGCTGCTGCGGCCGAGCCGCGAGATGCAGTTTGACGACCCGGAAAACCCGACGATTTTGGAGGATTTCATCCGGGCGATCGGCGCGGAGCCGGTCTATTACGGTCTGCGCAACGAGTGCTGCGGCGGCTATACGACGATTGAAAACCGCGCCTATGCCGCCAAGCAAGCGCAGCGGATTGTAGACGGCGCGCGCGCGCAGGGCGCGGAGCTGCTGCTTACGGCGTGTCCGCTCTGTCTCTATAATCTGAGCCAGAATACGGACGGCACGCTGCCGGTTCGGTACTTTACAGAGCTTTTGGCCGAGGCGCTCGGCGTCGGGGAGGGTGCGGAATGAAGGACTATCTGATGGAGGACATTCAGCGCATCGCCGGCGTGAACCCGCGCAAGTGCATGAAGTGCGGCAAGTGTTCGGGCGCGTGTCCGGCCTACGACGAGATGGAATACCATCCGCACCAGTTCGTGTCGATGGTGGAAACCGGACGGATCGACGAGCTGCTGGCGTCGAAAGGCATCTATACGTGCCTGAGCTGCTTTGCGTGTGTGGAGCGCTGTCCGCGAAACGTGGAGCCGGCGAAGCTCATTGAAGCGGTGCGCCTTGCGGTGATCCGCCAGCAGGGGCAGGATCACCTGAAGCCGGAGCAGATTCCGGCGCTGCTGGACGACGAGCTGCCGCAGCAGGCCATCACCAGCGCGTTCCGCAAATATAAGAAGTAAGGAGGGGAGCAGAATGCAGAGAATTGGTGTATTCGTCTGTCATTGCGGCACGAACATTGCCGCGACGGTGGACGTGGAGCGGGTTGCCGAGACGCTCGGCCGTGAACCCGGTGTGGTATTTGCCACGCACTATCCGTATATGTGCTCCCAGACCGGACAGGACATGATCCGCGAGAAGATCGCGGAATACGCGCTGACCGGCGTGGTAATCTGTTCCTGTTCGCCGCGGATGCACGAGCAGACGTTCCGCAAGGCCTGCGAAAAGGCCGGGCTGAACGGCTATATGGTCGAGATCGCAAACATCCGCGAGCAGTGCTCCTGGATTCATAAGGATAAAGAGGAAGCGACCGAGAAGGCCGTCATCCTCGGCCGCGCGGCGATTGCCAAGGTGCAGCTCAACGCGCCGCTCACCGCGGGGACAAGTCCTGTGACGAAGCGTGCGCTTGTCATCGGCGGCGGCATTGCCGGTATCCAGACCGCGCTCGACATCGCGGAAGCTGGCTTTGAGGTCGACATCGTCGAGAAAAAGCCGACGATCGGCGGCAAGATGACCCAGATCGACAAGACGTTCCCGACGCTCGACTGCGCGGCGTGCATCCTGACGCCGAAAATGGTCGATTGCGCGCAGAACGAGAAAATCCATATCTACTCCTACTCCGAGGTGGAGTCGGTCGGCGGCTTTGTCGGCAATTTCCACGTGAAAATCCGCCGCAAAGCGCGTTTTGTCGACGAGACGAAGTGCACCGGCTGCGGCCTTTGCACCGAGAAGTGCCCGCAGAAGAAGGTGCCGAACGAGTTTAACCTCGGCCTTGATACGCGCCGCGCGATTTACATTCCGTTTGCGCAGGCCGTGCCGAAGGTGGCGACGATCGACGCTGATTACTGCAATATGCTGAAAAACGGCAAGTGCGGCGTGTGCGCGAAAGTCTGCACGGCGGGCGCGATCGACTACAAGCAGCAGGACGCTATCATTGAGCAGGAATACGGTGCAATCGTCGCCGCGACAGGCTTTGACCCGATCAAGCTCGACCAGTTTGACGAGTTCGCCTACTCCAAGAGTCCCGATGTGGTCAGCTCGCTCGAGTTTGAGCGCCTGATGAACGCGGCGGGTCCGACCGGCGGCACGCTGCTGCGCCTGTCCGACGGCGCGCACCCGAAAACCATTGTCTTTGTGCAGTGCGTCGGCTCGCGGTGCGACGGCGCGCAGAAGGGCAAGAGCTACTGCTCGAAGATCTGCTGTATGTATACGGCGAAGCACGCGATGCTCTGCCGCGAAAAATATCCCGATACCGACGTCTACGTGTTCTACATCGACGTGCGTACCCCCGGCAAGCTCTTTGACGAGTTTTACCGCCGCGCGGTTGAGGAATACGGCGTCCATTACATCAAGGGCATGGTCGGCAAGGTTGTCCCCGAGGGCGGCAAGCTGAAGGTGCAGGCCAGCGATCTGCTGGACGGCCGCCAGCTCCACATTGACGCCGACATGGTCGTGCTGGCCGCGGCAATCGAACCGGACAAATCGGCCAGAGGCATCGCCACGATGCTGACCGCGTCGATGGACACGAACGACTTTTTCACCGAGGCGCACCCGAAGCTCCGTCCGGTCGAAAGTCCGACGGCGGGCGTGTTCCTCTCCGGCACGTGCCAGGGCCCGAAGGACATCCCCGAGACGGTCGCGCAGGCGTCCGCGGCGGCGGCAAAGGTGATCGGCCTTCTGTGCAAGGACAGCCTGACCTGCAACCCGTGCACGGCGCAGCCGGACGAGCTGATGTGCAACGGCTGCTCGAGCTGCGAAAAGGTCTGCCCGTATGGTGCAATTACCTATGTGGACAAGGAGTTCCGCGGGCCGAACCGCACGACGCTGATCCGCCGTGTGGCGCAGGTCAACCCGGCGGTCTGTCAGGGCTGCGGCGCGTGCACGGTTGCGTGCCCGTCCGGTGCGATGGATCTCAAGGGTTTCTCCAATAAACAGATCATGGCGGAGGTGGACGCGATATGCAGGTAAACAACAACTGGACTCCCACCATCGTGGCCTTCTGCTGCAACTGGTGCTCCTACGCGGGCGCCGATCTGTCCGGCACGAACCGGCTGCAATACCCGGCGAACGTGAAGATCATCCGCATTCCATGTTCCTGCCGGTTGAACCCGATGTTTATTCTGCGCGCGTTTCAGCGCGGGGCCGACGGCGTGATTCTCTGCGGCTGTCACCCCGGCGACTGCCACTACACGACCGGCAACTACTACGCGCGGCGGCGCATGACGCTGCTGTTCTCGATGCTCGATTTTCTCGGCATTGAGCGCGAGCGGACGAGAGTCGAATGGGTCTCCGCCGCGGAGGGCGCAAAGTTCGCCGCCACGATGAATGAGTTTGTGGCGACGATCACCAAGCTCGGAGAAAACCGGAGATTGGAGGACCTGAGATGCAAAGAGTAAAAGAAAAAGCCATTGAGCTTCTCCAAAACGGTACGGTCGACCGCGTCCTCGGCTGGCGCACGGGCGAGTTCTTCTACGATCTCACGCCCGGCTGCTTCACGAGCGTGGACGAGGTCGAAAAAGAGTTTGTTTACAGCGTTTTTTCCGGCGCGAACCTCTCGAAATACCTGATTGCTGAGTCCCGCAAGGGCGGGAAGGCCGGCGTGTTCCTGAAGCCGTGCGACAGCTATTCGTTTGTGCAGCTTTTGAAGGAGCACCGCATCCTCCGCGAGAATGTCTATGTGGTCGGCGTCCAGTGCGACGGAATGTGCGACATGGAAAAGATCAAGGAAGCGGGGTTTGCGGGCGTGACGGCTGTGGAGGAGGACGGCGAGAAGCTGAAGGTCTCGACGATCTACGGCGACGAGACCGTTGCAAAATCCGCGGCGCTGCTCGGCAAGTGCGCAAGCTGCAAGAGCAAAAAAATCGTGACATATGACGAGCTGCTCGGCGAGCAGGGTGAGGAACTTCCCTCCGACCGGTTTGACGAGGTCGCGAAGCTCGAAGCGATGACGCCGGAGGAGCGCTACGCGTTCTGGCGCGGGGAGCTGTCCCGCTGCATCCGCTGCAATGCCTGCCGCAACGTCTGTCCGGCGTGCTCGTGTGAGAAGTGTGTCTTTGATAACCACGACCTCGGCACCGACAACAAGGCGCCGGCTGACAGCTTTGAAGAAAACTTCTTCCATATCATCCGCGCGTTCCATGTGGCGTCGCGCTGCACCGACTGCGGCGAATGCTCCCGCGTCTGTCCGCAGCACATCCCGCTGCATCTGCTCAACCGCAAATTCATCAAGGACATCAATGAACTGTACGGCGAGTATCAGGCCGGCGCGGACTTCGACAGCCGCCCGCCGCTGATGAACTTCACCAAGGATGACTGTGAGCCGTCCGTCGTCTACGAAAGAGGAGGTGCGAACGGATGAAAAAACTCGCACTTTCTGCCCTGAATGAGCTGTTTGCGGCGATGAGCGCCGCCGAAACACTGTATATCCCGGCGGAGGATGCCGTCGGGCAGGCCAGCTTCACCCGCTGGCAGGAGGGAATGCAGCTTTCCCAAAAGCTCAACACTGTCCGCTCGGCGAAGGATCTCTTTTTCCCGCAGGTGGAAAATCTGATGGGCTTCCGCGTCAGCGAGAAGCAGATCGAGCTGATCGAGACGCGCGATGAAACTGCGCCGTTCGTCCTGTTCGGCGTCCGCGCGTGCGACGCGCGCAGCTTTGAGATTTTGGATAAGGTGTTCCTGGCTGAGCCGGTCGACACCTACTATCAGGCGCGGCGCGAGCGCGGCACGATCGTCACGATGGCCTGTTCCCGCCCGGAGGAAACCTGCTTCTGCGGCGCGTTTGGCATTGACGCGGCAGACCCGGCTGGGGATGTGACGTGCTGGATCGCGGGCGATACGCTCTGCTGGCGCGCCAACACCGAGAAGGGCGAAGCGCTCACCGCCAAGCTGCCGATGCTGCAGGAGGGCGGCGAAGAAGCCGCCGCAGCGCAGCAGGAAGCGACGCGCGAAATTTTGAAGAAGCTGCCGCTTGCAAAGCTCGACCTCTCCAAGGTCGGCGCGGGCAAGACGAAGGAGCTGTTTTCCCGTCCCGAATGGAAGCAGCTTTCCGAAGCCTGCCTTGGCTGCGGTACGTGTACGTTTGTGTGTCCGACGTGCCAGTGCTACGACATTCAGGAGTTCACGGGCGGCAAGACCATCCGCCGCTTCCGCTGCTGGGATAGCTGTATGTACTCCGACTTCACCAAAATGTCCGCCGGTCAGCCGCGCCCGACGCAGCTCGAGCGCTTCCGCCAGCGGTTTATGCACAAGCTGGTCTACTTCCCGGACAACAATGACGGCTGCTTTGGCTGTGTCGGCTGCGGCCGGTGCTTGGCCAAGTGCCCGATTCATATGAATATCGTCAAGGTTGTCAAGACGTTAGGAGGTGGCGAAGGATGAGACGTGACCCATTGATTCCGGTAATCGGCGTTGTGACGAAAATTCGCATCGATACGCCTGACGTCAAAACGTTCCGCGTCGTCGGTCTCGACGGCAAAAAGCCGTTTGAGCACATCCCCGGCCAGTGCGCGATGCTGTCGATCCCCGGCGTGGGCGAGGCGCTGTTTTCGATTACGTCCAGTCCCACGGAGCCGGACTTCGTCGAATTTTCAATCAAAAAGTGCGGCTGTGTGACGCAGTGGCTCCACAGCATGGAGGAGGGTCAGCAGATTACCATCCGCGGCCCCTACGGAAACGGCTTCCCGGTCGATACCGACTTCGCGGGAAAGGATCTGCTGTTCATTGCGGGCGGTATCGGCCTCGCGCCGCTGCACTCGGTCATCAACTACTGCCGCCACTACCGTGACCGCTACGGCAGCATCGATATCGTCTACGGCTCGCGCTCGAAGGAGGATCTCGTTGATTTTCAGGAGATTCTCGACGTGTGGTGCAAGGAGGACGGCATCAACGTCCACCTGACCATCGACCGTGAGCAGCCGGACTGGGACGGCCATGTCGGCTTCGTGCCGAACTATGTCAAGGAGCTTGGCTTCGACACGAGCAAAACCGTCGTCATGTGCGGCCCGCCCATTATGATTAAGTTTACGCTGGGCGGATTGATGGAGCTTGGCTTCGACCGCACGCATATCTACACGACGATGGAGCTGAAGATGAAGTGTGCGCTCGGCAAATGCGGCCGCTGCAACATCGGCAACAAATATGTCTGCAAGGACGGCCCGGTGTTCCGCTTCGATCAGCTCGACGAGCTGCCCGATGAGTATTAAGGAGAAAGCAATGGAAAAAATGGTAACTGTTTTTCTGTTTGGCAAAAAATATGAGGTGCCGGAGAGCCTGACCATCATGGAGGCCATGGAGTATTCCGGTTACCAGCTCGTGCGCGGCTGCGGCTGTCGCAACGGCTTCTGCGGCGCGTGCGCGACCATCTACCGCATCAAGGGCGACCGCGAGCTGCGCGCCTGTCTCGCCTGCTCGACGAAGGTGGAGGACAATATGTATGTGGCGACGCTGCCGTTCTTCCCGCTGGTCAAGCAGGTCTATGATATTGAGCAGGTCAAACCCACGCAGCAGATCATGATGCAGCTCTACCCCGAGATCTATGCCTGTGTCGGCTGCAATGCCTGCACCAAGGCGTGCACGCAGGGGCTCAACGTCATGCAGTACATCGCCTACGCCCAGCGCGGCGAGTATGAGAAGTGTGCCGAGGAATCGTTCGACTGCGTCATGTGCGGCGTCTGCTCGTCGCGCTGTCCGGCGGGCATTTCGCACCCGCAGGTTGCGATGCTGGCGCGCCGTCTGAACGGCAAATATCTCGCGCCGCACTGCGAGCATCTCGACCGGCGCGTAACCGAAATTCACGAGGGTGTGTTTGAAAAGCTGATTGAGGATCTCATGGGCAAGCCGCTCAGCGAGATCCAGGAGCTTTACAACAACCGCGACATTGAAGCGTAAGGAGGCGGGCGGAATGTATCAGGATCAGGCATTACAGGAATCGATCAAAAAGGTGGAGGCCGCTCGCGCGGAGAACGTCAAGCTCAATCCCCGCCGCATGACGGCGGAGGAGAAGGACGTTCTGCTGAAAACGTTCCACCCGGACTACCGGGAAAATCAGTTCACCGAGCTGCACATCGGCGCAAACAAGGGGCAGAAAGTGCCGCTGGAGCTTTGCGCGCTGCTCGAGGGCAAATCGCGCCTTGCCGGGCACGAGGTGGATTTGAGCAAACCCGACTATGAGACCGACGTGCTGATTATCGGCGGCGGCGGCGCTGGCTGTTCCGCGGCGATTGAAGCGGACAACGCGGGCGCAAAGGTGCTGCTTGTGACGAAGCTCCGCATGGGCGACGCGAATACGATGATGGCCGAGGGCGGCATTCAGGCGGCGGATAAGCCGAATGATTCGCCCGCCCAGCACTTCCTCGACGCCTACGGCGGCGGCCACTTTGCCGCGCAGAAGGATCTGCTCTACAAGCTCGTCACCGAAGCGCCGGAGGCGATTCAGTGGCTCTCGAACCTCGGCGTGGAATTTGACAAGGCGCCGGACGGCACAATGATTACGACGCACGGCGGCGGCACGTCGCGCAAGCGGATGCACGCGGCCAAGGACTATTCCGGCGCGGAGATCATGCGCACGCTGCGCGACGAAGTGCTCAACCGCGGCATCGAGGTTGTCGACTTCACGTCCGCCATCGAGCTGATAAAGGACGAAAACGGCCATTGCGCCGGTGCCGTCCTGCTCAACATGGAGACGAAGGAGCTGCTGGTAGCCAAGGCGAAGGTTGTCATTCTGGCGACTGGCGGCGCGGGTCGGCTCCACTATCAGGGATTCCCGACCTCGAACCACTACGGCGCGACGGCCGACGGCCTTGTCCTCGGCTACCGCGCGGGCGCAAAGCTGCTCTACCCCGACACGCTGCAATATCACCCGACCGGCGCGGCCTTCCCGGCACAGATCTACGGCGCGCTCGTCACCGAAAAGGTTCGCTCCGTCGGCGCGATGCTGATTAACGCCGAAGGCGAAGCGTTTATGAACCCGCTGGAGACGCGCGACGTCGCGGCGGCGTCCATCATCCGCGAATGCTCCGAGCGTCACAAGGGCGTCAAGACGCCGCTCGGCGACGCGGTCTGGCTGGATACGCCGATGATCGAGATCAAGGGCGGACCCGGCACGATTGAAAAGCGCATTCCCGCGATGATGCGGATGTTCGGCAAGCACGGCATCGACATCCGAACCGAGCCGATTCTCGTCTACCCGACGCTGCACTATCAGAACGGCGGCCTGCATATCACGCCGGACGGCATGACGGACGTGGAAAACCTGTTCGCTGCGGGCGAGGTTGTCGGCGGCATCCATGGGCGCAACCGTCTGATGGGCAACAGCCTGCTCGACATTATCGTCTTTGGCCGGAACGCCGGTAAGTCCGCCGCTGCCAAGGCGAAGGACGTCACCGTCGGCGCGCTGACGCTCGATCACGTGACTGCGTTTGAAGCCGAGCGCAAGGCCGCCGGCATCGACAGCGAGCTGCCGTCGCCGCGCCTGCTGCCGGACTACACAAGAAAGACGGCGGTGCTCGACTGAGACGCTTGCGAGGAGAATGACGATGGACTTTATCAATAGCCTGTTTGGTATGGGCGCCACCTCGGTGGTGCTGCTGGGCGCGTTTTTCATCGCGTTTCTCGGTTACGCGCTGGGCAGCATCAAAATCAAGGGCGTTAGCCTTGGTACGGCGGGCGTATTCCTGATGGCGCTGCTCTGCGGCTACCTGTTTACGCTGCCCGGCCTGCAATCTGTCCCCATTCTTGCGAAATTCTACATTGAAAGCGGCAAAGCTGCCGCTGTGACCGATTATAAGTTTATTGAAAGCGTCGGACTGGTGCTGTTTGTCACCGGCGTCGGCTTCATCGCGGGGCCGAACTTCTTCCACGATTTGAAGAAAAATGCGAAGTCCTATGTGCCGCTCGGCGCGATCATCATTTTGATCGGCTCGGTCTGCACGGTTCTGTTCGCGCTCATCCCCGGCATCGGCTCCGACTATTCCACCGGCATTCTCTCCGGCGCGCTGACGTCCACGCCCGCTTTTTCGGCTGCGAAGGCCGTTGCGCAGGAGGAGGGGATGGTGGCGCTGGGGCACGCCGTGGCGTATCCGTTCGGCGTGATTGGCGTGGTGCTGTTCGTGCAGATTGTCCCGAAGGTGCTGCACGCCGACATGGAGCAGGAGCGGAAGCTGATTCACGGTGCGGACACGGAGTATGCGCCGAAGAAAATCAAGCGCTTTCTGACGGAGTTTGACGAGTATGGTTTTGCAGCGTTTGGCCTTGCGATCATCCTTGGCATTCTGCTCGGTTCGATCAAAATCCCACTGACAGGTGCGGGGTTCGACGGCGCGTGCTTCTCGCTCGGCAACACGGGCGGCCCGCTGATCGTGGCGCTGATTCTTGGCCATTTCGGTCACATCGGCCCGATCAATCTGCGCATTCCGTCGTCCACGCTGAAGGTGTTCCGGGAGCTCGGCCTGATGCTGTTTTTGATTGGCGCAGGCGTGGAAGGCGGCGTGGAGCTGGTGTCGCAGATTCAGGCGTCGGAATACGGCGCGATGCTGGTGGTCTACGGCTTTGCGGCGGGCGTCGTGATGACGGCGCTGCCGCTGATTGTCGGGTTTATCCTGGCGCGGCGCGCCTTCAAGCTCCAGCTTCTCAACAACCTCGGTTCGCTGACCGGCGGCATGACCTCCACACCGGCGCTTGGCACGCTGATCGGCGTGTCCGGCACGGATGACGTGGCCGCAGCTTACGCGGCGACCTATCCGATCGCGCTGGTGCTGATTGTGCTGGCCTCGAACCTGATTGGTACGTTTATTCCCTGACAGGCAACTGTTTTCTCTTTCCTATTTTCCTATGTGGAACGCCCCATCCGAAAGGAACCGCACCCCATTTGTTAGACAAGTATGATAAAATACTTGTACTAAGAAATGGGGTGTTATTCTATGCCAAAGGAAGTACCGAACAAACGGTATACGCCGGAATTCAAGAAGCTGGTTGTGGAAGCATACAGAAGGAGAAGTTGACTATACCATATCGGATCGTTCTGTGCTCAGCATGGTAACCACCATGCTGAACAAGGCGTTTGCAAAGATACCGGACGGAACAAGCCTGTTTCTTCTGTATTTACAGGATTTCCGCTCCATGGAACACTTCAAACGGGACCTCGTTGAATATCTGGATTCCTGCAACAACCGCAGAATCAGGGAAAAGCTGAAGGGCTTGCCGCCTGTAATTCACAGACAGCAAGCCCTTTTGGATGCTTGAACAAGTTGTATTGAAAATATTTGTCTAACCTTTTGGGGTCACTGCAGGAGTTCCTTTCACGATTCTTTCGTCGGGTCGTAATTCTTCCCAAACTTCAAATTTTCAAACTTGATCGTCGCGCTGTCCGGATGCGACGGTACCGCCTTGGTCGGCGCAATCTTCACATCAGGCTCCGGCTCGCTGCCGACGAGCTTTTCAAGGTTTTCCGAGATCTCATCCGCAATATCCTGCGTATGCTTCTCCGATGATTCCACGACGAGCGACGGCGCACTGTCCGCCTGCCAGTCATAGGGTTTGGCGTGCTTCGGCTGCTCAGCCTTTTCCTCCACGGTCAAATCGCGGCTTTTCAGCTTTTCCAGCAGCTCCAGATGGCCCTTGATGTCGCTTTCCACAACGTCGATGAAGTTCAGCGCCGTCTTTTTCGCGTACTCCAGCCGTTCCTGCTCGGCGGCAATTTCGGTCTCCGCCTTCTGCTTGGCTGCGCCGTCCTCCGCCGTCTGCACCATCGCGCTGCACTGCGCCTTTGCCTCGGCCAGCATCTTGTCGCACTTGGCCTGCGCCTCCGCCATGGCCTTCTTCATCGACGCTTCCTGTCCGCGGTACTCCTCGAGCTTCTCAACCAAGATCTTCATCTTGGACTTCAGCACCGAGTTTTCCTTATACAGCGCAATATAATCCTCGGTCAGCGGCTCGAGAAAATCATCGACCTGCTGCATATCATAGCCGCCAAACACGGCCTTGGAAAAGGTTTGCTCCTGAATTTCCTGTGGTGTAAACATAGCTGTTGTTCCCTCCTTGGCTGTCCGGAATTACAGATACAGTCCGTTGTTTTCCAGTTCGTCGATGAGGTCCCCAACGATGTCCACATTATACGGCGTGATGATATACGTGCTGATCGCAATCTTCTTGATCTTGCCGTCCAGCGCATACGCACAGCCGGACAGGAAATCGACGAGCCGTCTGGCGACATCCTTGTTCGTCGCCTCCAGATTCAAAACCACCGCGTGCTTGCTGCGCAGGTGCTCCGCAATGTCCGACACATTGTCAAACCGATCCGGCTTCACCAGCACAACCTGCATCTGTGCCGTCGTGTGGATATTCACAACCTTGTTTCCGCCGGGTACGCGGCGCGAACTGCCGAGCGAACTCGACGAGCTGTCATCCAAACCCAGATCCTCCAGAGAAGTCTTGGGTGCCGGTGCACTCGAACCGCGGCTTGCGCGGCTGGGGCGGACGTCGTCGTCAAATTCGTCGAAATCGTCGTCGTCCTCTGCATACGGCTTTGCCAGCTTCTTCAGATCATCCATGAATCCCATTGTACTATTCCTCCGATATGTGTCGTTTTATTCGATATCAAGGCAGCGCCATGCGGCGCATTATTTGTTGTAATGTCTCGCGCCGAAGATCGCCGTTCCCACACGGATCATCGTGGCGCCCTCGCGGATAGCATCCGGGTAATCATCGCTCATTCCCATCGATAGACATTCCATGGACACATTATCGTATTTTTTTGCACTTATGTCAACAAAAAGATTGCGCATTTCGGCAAAATATCTGCAATTATCTCCGGCTTTTTCGCTCACCGGCGGAATTGCCATCAGTCCCTTGAGCCGGCAGTGGGGAAACTCTGCCATTTTTGCCGCTGTCTGCATGGTCTCCTCCGGCGTAAACCCGGATTTACTCTCCTCCGCGCCGATATTGACCTCGAGCAGGATGTCCTGCACCACGCCGATCTTCGCTGCCTGCTTCTCCACGCATTCCAGCAGCTCCATCCGGTCGACCGACTCGATGAGGTCAACCTTTCCGACCACCTGCTTCACCTTGTTCGTCTGCAAATGCCCGATAAAGTGCACCGGCACGCCCTCATACGCGCCCTGCGGCTGCTTTTCCACAAGCTCCTGCACGCGGTTCTCACCACAGCAGTCCACACCTGCGGCCACCGCCTCCTTCACGCGCGCCGCGTCGTTCATCTTCGTCGCCGCGCAGAGCTTGATCTCCTGCGGGTCGCGTCCGCAGCTTCTCGCTGCCTCGGCCATCGTCTCGCGGATGCGCGCAACGTTCTCCCGGATTTCATTCTTCTGTTCCATACCCACTGACTACCTTTCCATCATAGAGATTCTTTGCCCCGACGATGATCTCATCGCCCGGCCACAGGTTGTTTGTCGAAGACTTGTCCAGCGTCACCACATAGCTCTCGCCGTTGTCGTGCAGAATTTCAATCGGCTTCCAGCGGGCAACCGCGCCCTCGAGAATATACACGCCGGTCTTTCCGCTCTCGTTCACGCGCACTGCGTCCTTCGGCACACGGATGCCCGTGTAGGACTCGAATACCACGTCGGCCGACTGCTGCCGCAGCATCGTGACGCTTTGCATATAGTTCTCGCTTTCCAGCACCAGCAGCCGGTATCCGGCCTCGTTGCCGCCGATCCGCCGCACGTGCATCGTAATCGGCACATAGAAGTCGCGCGCAAACGTCACCTGCACGCTGTCCCCGGTCTCCACGTCCTTCGCGTCCGCCGCCGGCACCAGCGTCACATAATACCACGTGTCGCCGTGAATCAGCTTGCCGATCGCACCCGCGTCCACTTCCTGCGGCGCGATTGCATTGTAGTCCTGCGCCGTCATCGTGTCAAGCACCTCCGGCGTCAGCACCGTCTCATAGCCGTCCACGCTTCCGGAGAAGTACCCCGGCGCCGACACGGTCACGGCCTTCGTGTCGCTGGCCGACTGCTCCTTGAGCGTCGCCAGTTCGCTCTCCGCCGCCTCGATCTGCGCTTCGAGCGTCGTGCCGTCCGCGTCGTTGCTGCTCCTGCGCAGCACCAGTCCCTTCAGCTCCGTCCCCAGATCCTCCGCCGAGTTCATGTCCCTCCGGCAGAGATACCGGTTCAGTGCCGTCAAATTGTCTGCGATCTGCGCGTCGAGCTGCGCCTGGTCATACACGCTCGACGAATACTGCCACGCGTAGCGGAGCTGTGCAATCTGCTCCGTAAGCTCCTGAATGCGGCTCTGCCGCGTCTGCGCATCGTCGGTCAGATACCCGGTCGCCACCTGTCCGCCCGCGGCCACGCGCTGCCCCTCTGCCACGCTTAATACGCTGATCGCGTAGTTCGAGCGGATCAGGCTCTCATCGCGCACCACAAAGCCGGTGGCATAGCAGCCTGCCCCGGCCTCATACTCCACGGCGGTCGTGGTCGTCAGCGGCGTATACAGGCTCGTCGCCACGTGATAGCCGAAATACGCCACGATCGCCGCTAAAAAGATCCAGATAATGATGGTTAGATAGTGTTTGCCCTGTTTCATGGCGGCTCCTCTCTGACGCGGCGAGCCGCCCCGCGGCTCACTCCTGCGTCATGCGCACGCCCGCCGTCGGCGTCAGCGTCGACACAGCGTGCTTGTAGATCATCTGCTGCTTCCCCTCGGATTGCAGCAGAATCACAAACGCGTCAAACCCGGTCACAATTCCGCGCATCTGAAACCCGTTCATCAAAAACACGGTCAGCGGCGTGCGGTCTCGCCGGGCCTGATTCAAAAACTGATCCTGATAATTCTCTGTTTTTTGCATGGGTATCGACTCCTTTTTCTGTTTGACCGCACCGCGTCGTTCGCGGCTTGGCGGTCATTTGGTGATACCCATACCCTATCATATTTCCTCTGCGAAAAAGGGAATTTGCTGTCGCGCCGCGGCAAAAACCGCATCGCCGTCCGGCTGCGCCGGCTGGAAAATCCAGTGCATCGCCGCATTCCGGCGAAACCACGTGAGCTGCCGCTTTGCGTAGTTGCGTGAGCGCTGCTGGCAGAGCGCCGTCGCCTCCTCCAGCGACGCCGCGCCGCGCAGATACGAGAAAAACTCCTTATACCCGATCGCCTGCAAGCTCGTTGCCGTCTCCGGCACGCCGGACGCCAGAAGCGCCCGAATCTCGTCCAGGAGTCCCTGCTCCAGCATCCCCTCCACGCGCCGGTCAATCCGCGCGTAGAGGTCGGAGCGGTTTTCAAAATCCAGACCAATCCACACCGGTGCGTAGCGCGGCGGAAGCTTCTGCGTCTCCAGATTGTGCTCCGTGATCGTCCGTCCCGTTTCCTGCCAGACCTCCAGCGCCCGGATAATCCGCTTTTCGTCCGCCGGATGCAGCCGCGCCGCCGTCTCCGGGTCAATCGCCCGCAGCTCCCGCAACAGCGTCTCGCCGCCCTCCGCGCGCATCCGCGCCTCCAGCGCCGCGCGCTTTCCGGTTGCGGGCACCGGCGCAAACGTGCGCCCGGCAATCAGACTGTCGACATACAGTCCCGTTCCGCCCGCAATCACGCAGACCCTCCCGCGCGCCAGAATGTCCTGCACCGCGGCATCCGCCAGCTCTACGTACCTCCCGACGGAAAAGTCCTCCGTCGGGTCGGCCACGTCGATCATGTGGTGCCGTACCCCATCCATTTCCTCTGCCGTCGGCTTGGCCGTGCCGATGTCCATCCGGCGGTAGATCTGCATCGAGTCGCAGGAGACGACCTCGCCGTCCAGCGCCTTCGCCAGCCGTACCGCCAGCGCTGTCTTGCCCGACGCCGTCGGCCCCACCACGCAAACAATCCTGTCCATCTCCCACACCTCCAACTCTTTCACATCCCCTTGACGGGGCGTCCGCCCATCCCCGCCGCAGCGGATTGCCTTCCCCTCCGGGGAAGGTGTCTGCGAAGCAGACGGATGAGGGACTGGGAGCAGTTGCAATGCATCGTTACAACCTCCGATCTCCCGCCGCACCCGTAGGGTCAGACGACCCCGTCCGCCCGCTCCTCCGATCTTCCGTCGCACCTTGTAGGGGCGGACGACCCTGTCCGCCCTATCCCCGCCGCAGCGGATTGCCTTCCCCTCTGGGGAAGGTGTCTGCGAAGCAGACGGATGAGGGTCTGGGAGCAGTTCCAACGCATCGGTGCAACCTCCGATCTTCCCCCGCACCCGTAGGGTCAGACGACCCCGTCCGCCCGCTCCTCCGATCTTCCGTCGCACCTTGTAGGGGCGGACGACTCTGTCCGCCCGCTTCTTCCGGTTTCCTCCGCGCCTAAAGGAACGCTTTTTTGAACCCATTCTTTTCTTTCTCTGCCAGAAAGAAAAGAACGGTTTCAACCTGCCAAGAAAAGAAAGAGGGCACAGTGCCAACCGTAGTCCAAAAATTTTCTCAGAAGATTTCAGCCTTTATCCGTCCGTTGCGATAGTCACTACTATCCGAAAGAGCGTCTCGCTCTGCTCGCGCCTTTCGGAGTCACCTGCAATGCGAACCACTACGCTTTTCTTGTAGGG
>CAKUJA010000024.1 GCA_934661135.1 uncultured Oscillospiraceae bacterium | reverse complement strand
ACAGTACCCGCAAGGGGTATGCCGCATCCGTAAAGCTCCTTCGTCGCTAACGGCTGCGCAAAGTCGTCCGCCCCTACACCCTAATGTTCTTCTCTTTTGAAGGAGAAAAGAAAATGCCGTCCGTTTTCCATATCGTGAAAGAAAAAATCAAAAACGTGTGGCAGACAATCAATCCGCCACACGTCTTAAACTCATTCTACTTTTGTGCCCGCCTGTCTCGCCAGCGCCAGCATTGTCAGCGCCCCGCCGAGATAGAGCAGCATCTCTGCGATGCTCCCGCCCGCCGCGGCGGTCAATCCGAAAAATACGCCGCCGAGCGCAAAAAACTGGAGCTGCCGCCGGCTGCCGCGGTCAAAACAGAAGGCCGCAGCCTGATAGCTGGCAATCATAAAGCAGATCAGTGCGAACAGCGAAAACGCATAGTCGATGATCGCCGGATCTACCATCCAGTGCCGGAAGTTGTAAAACAGCGTCGCCACATAAAACAGCGTCGGGAAAATCATCCAAAACGGCTGCGGCTTCGCTCCGCGCACCCGGCTGTTTGCGGCGGCCGCCGTGCCGATTCCGCCGAGAATGCCCAGAACCGCCAGAATTTTCTGGAACACGCTTCCGGAGATCATCATCCCGCCTGCCGCGCCGATGGCCAGCGCTCCCGCAACGGAAAGCACTGCGTCCGGCTTCGACGCGCGGAACACCGCCTCATAGGCCGCGTCCTTCCGCAGTGCCGCGGCGGACAGCAAAAACAGCAGGCTCACCAGCACGGAGAACACGATCAGCGGCATCCTGCTGCCGCCGCTCTGGAATGTTGCGTGGAAAAAATAACCCACAACACCGGCAATCACTGCCAGATAGTGGACGCCGAACCGGCCTGTGCTCTGCTTCATAGGGATTCCTCCGTGCTACCTTGAAAATATACTTTAGTATAGCATATGCTGTACCGATTTTATAGCCTTCCGGCCGGATATTTTTCAGAAAAACCTTTCGGAAGTGAAAAAAGCGGGAAAAACACGAAATTTTCCGGAAAAATTCAAAGATTTTACTTGCTTTTTCCAAACAGGGGTGTTATAATGCATCTATCTTGATAGTGTAAACTTGAGAGTGGGGAATGCTTCCCCGCTCTTTTTTGCTGAAAAGGAGGAAGTTCCGTGAAGATCACCGACCAGGTCTGGGCGTTCGCTGAGCCTGTGGTACAGGCGCATGGCTGTTCGCTCTGGGATGTGGAATATGTCAAAGAGGGCGGCGACTGGTTCCTGCGGCTGTATATCGACAAAGAGGGCGGCGTCGACATCAACGACTGCGAGGCCATCTCCCGCGCGGTCGATCCGATTCTCGACGAGAAGGACCCCATCCCCGACAGTTACAGCTTTGAGGTCTGCTCCGCAGGACTTGAGCGGGAGCTCAAGCGCCCGTCCGATTTTGCGCAGTTTCTCGGCAGCGCCGTTACCGTGAAGCTCTATAAGCCGGTGAACGGCATGAAAGAGCAGGCCGGCACGCTCGTGTCCTACGAAGATGGTGCCGTCACCATCCGGCAGGGGGAAACCGAAGTGCGTTTTGAAAAACCAGAGGTCGCGCAGGTGCGGCTTCGTGTCGAATTTTAAAAGGAGGAACCCGGAAAAATGAACGCAGAGATCTTTGCGGCGCTCGCGCAGCTCGAGAAAGAACGCGGCATTCCGCAGGAATATATGATCGAGAAGATCACGCAGGCGCTTGTTGCCGCCTACAAGAAGGACAAGGAAGGCTATACCGATAATGTGTTTGTCGAGGTCAAAGACGGCAACATGAATATGTACGTCCAGAAAGAGGTCGTCGACGACGTCATCACGCCCGCCACGGAAATTTCGCTCGATGAAGCGCGGAAAATCAACAAGCACGCCGACCTCGGCGACCTGGTCAACGTCGACGTCAAGACGCAGGCGTTCGGCCGCATCGCCGCGCAGACGGCCAAGCAGGTCATTATCCAGGGCATCCGTGAAGCCGAACGCGGTATGGTGTTCGATGCGTTCTCCTCCAAGGAGCACGAAATCCTCACCGGCACGGTGCTCCGCATCGAGCCGGCCTCCGGCGACATGACCATCCGCATCGGCGGCGGCAACGACAAGACCGACGCCCTGCTGTCCTATTCCGAGCAGGTGCGCACCGAGCACTATAAAGAGGGCGACATCGTCCGCGTCTACGTCGTCGAGGTGCGCCGCAGCAACCGCGGCCCGCAGGTTATCGTCTCCCGGACGCATCCGGGTCTCGTCAAGCGCCTGTTCGAGCTTGAGGTTCCCGAAATCGCCTCCGGCGCGGTGGAGGTCAAGTCCATCGCCCGAGAAGCCGGCTCCCGTACCAAACTCGCCGTCCACGCCACCGAGGAAAATGTCGATCCGGTCGGCGCCTGCGTCGGGCCGCGCGGCGGGCGTGTCGGCGCGGTGGTCGAGGAGCTGCACGGCGAGAAGATGGACATCGTCGTCTGGTCAGAGGATCCCTGCCAGTTTGTGGCCTCCGCGCTCAGTCCCGCCGATGTCGTCTCCGTCACGCTCCTGCCCGGTCTCGGCAAGGCGTGCCGCGTCATTGTCCCGGACGATCAGCTTTCGCTTGCCATCGGCAAGGAGGGGCAGAACGCAAGACTGGCCGCACGTCTGACCGGCTATAAGATCGACATCAAGCCTTCCTCGCAGGCCGAGGATTTTGAAGAGCCGGAAGCTGTGGAGCAGCCGGACGAAGCGCCCGCCGCGGAGCAGGCGTAAGCAGCGCGCAGCGCAGGGGGAAACGCCATGCAGAAAAAAATTCCGATGCGCCAGTGCGTCGGCTGCCGTGAAATGCGGCCGAAGCGCGAGCTGGTGCGCGTCGTCAAATCGCCGGAGGGGGAGATCTCTTTGGACTTCAGGGGCAAGGCTCCCGGCCGCGGCGCCTATCTGTGCCAGAATGCGGACTGCCTGAAAAAGGCGATCCGCTCCAAGGCGCTCGAGCGCAATTTCGACTGCCAGATCCCGCAGACGGTCTACGACGGTCTTGTGGAGAAGATGGAGGCGGGGCATGGAGAAGGATAAAGCGCTGCATCTGCTCGGCATTGCCCGCAAGGCCAACCGCCTTGCCATCGGCGAAGAACCCGCCGGCATCGCCTGCCGCAGCGGCAAGGCGCGTCTGCTGCTCGTCGCAGCCGACGCCGGAGAGCACACCGTCCGCCGCGCGCAGTCGTTCTGCCGCAGCGGCAAGCCGGCCTGGATGCAGGTCGCATTTACGAAGGAAGAACTGGGCAACGGTCTCGGCTGCAATGCGTGCGCGCTCTGCGCCGTGCTCGATCCCGCGCTGGCCAAGGCGTTTGTTGAAGCGCTCGGCGTGGACGAGTCGAACGAGACCATCCTGCAGGAGCTTACGCGCCAGACCTTGCGTGTGCAAAAACGCAGGCAAGAGGAGAAGGCCCACAGGAACAACGTCAAACATGGGAAGAAATAACAGGAGGTGGCTGTATTGAGTATTGAAATCAAGCAGAAGATCAAGGAAGTCGCCGACGATTTTCAGATGCCGGCCAAGGAAGTCATCGAGATCGTCGGGAAGTTTTATGACAAACCGAAAAGCAGCTCCCAAAATTTAACCGAAGACCAGCTCAATGTGGTCTTCGACTATATTACCAAGCAGAATCAGATCGACTCGCTCGAGCGGGTCTTTGCGGCCAGGTCTGCGCCTGCCGCACCCGCGCCGCAGCCTGCCGCGGCGGCATCCGGCCGTCCTGCCGCGTCCCAGCCGCAGCGTTCTGCCGCAGCGCAGCCGCAGCAACCGTCCAATGCGTCCACGGCTGGCGGACAGACGCAGCAGCCGGCCAAGCCGAAGGAGCCGGAACGCAAGCGCGAGCGCCGCGTCATCGACACCTCTGCCGTCACCGTTAACGCCGACCGCTACGACGACCGCGTCGACGCGCTTGTCTCCGAGCGCGTGCAGAATTACAAGGGCGGCAAGCAGAAAATCAACAGCAAAAATAACAAGCGCCAGCAGCAGGCGCGCAAATTCGGCACGAAGTCCCGTTCCGAGGAACAGGAAAAAATGCGCCGTTTGCAGCTTGAAATTGCGAAAAAAGCGCAGCTTGTGGTCAAAATTCCGGACGAAATCACCGTCGGTGAGCTGGCCTCCCGCATGAAAAAGACCGCGGCCGAGGTCATGAAGTGCCTGATTAAAAACGGCGTCATGGCCACCGTCAACCAGACCATCGATTTCGACACAGCCGAGTTTGTCGCCGTCGAGATGGGCTGCAAGGTTGAAAAAGAGGTCGTCGTCACGATCGAAGAAAAGCTCTTCGACGACCATGAGGATACCGCGGAAGAACTCGTCACCCGTCCGCCTGTCGTGGTCGTTATGGGCCACGTCGACCACGGCAAGACCAGCCTCCTCGACTATATCCGCAATGCCCATGTCGCCAGCGGCGAAGCCGGCGGCATCACCCAGCACATCGGCGCTTACACCACGCAGGTCAACGGTCAGCCGATCACCTTCCTCGATACGCCGGGTCACGCGGCCTTTACCGAGATGCGCGCGCGCGGCGCCATGTGCACGGACATCGCCATCCTCGTCGTAGCTGCGGACGACGGTATTATGCCGCAGACCATTGAAGCCATCAACCACGCAAAAGCGGCGGAAATTCCGATCATCGTCGCCGTCAACAAGATGGATAAGCACGGCGCAAACCCCGACAGAATCCTCACCCAGCTCACCGAGCATGGCCTGACGCCCGCGGAGTGGGGCGGCGAGACCGAGGTCTGCAAGATTTCCGCCAAGACCGGCATGGGCATCGACGATCTGCTCGAGACCGTCATCCTCACTGCCGAGGTCGAGGAACTCAAGGCCAATCCGAACCGCGCGGGCAAGGGCTGCGTGCTCGAGGCACGGCTGGATAAGGCGCGCGGCCCGATCGCAACGCTCCTCGTCCAGAACGGTACGCTCCATCAGGGCGACCTCATCATTGCGGGCACGGCCGTCGGCCGCGTGCGTGTGATGACAAACGACAAGGGACTCCAGGTCAAGGACGCCGGCCCCTCCATCCCGGTTGAGATTACCGGCCTTGCCGAAGTGCCCGCGCCGGGCGACGAATTCAACGTCGTCGCCGACGAGCGCATGGCGCGCCAGCTCGTCGAGCAGCGCAAGCAGAAGATCAAGGACGATGCCAACAAGCTCAACCAGAAGGTCACGCTCGAGAGCCTGTTCTCCAAGCTGCAGGAGGGCGAGATGAAGGAGCTGAACCTCATCATCAAGGCCGACGTGCAGGGCTCTGCCGAGGCGCTGAAGGCCTCGCTCGAGAAGATCTCGAACGACGAGGTCCGCGTCCGCGTCATCCACACCGGCGTCGGCGCGATCAACGAGTCCGACATCCTGCTGGCTTCCACGTCGAACGCCATCGTCATTGGCTTCAACGTCCGCCCGAACGACCTCGCGCAGGCTGCGGCCAAGCGCGACAACGTCGATATGCGGATGTACCGCGTCATCTACGATGCCATCAACGAGATCTCCGACGCTATGAAGGGAATGCTTGCTCCGAAGTTCCGCGAGGTTATCATCGGCCACGCCGAGGTGCGCCAGACTTACAAGGTCTCCGCCATCGGCACGATTGCGGGTTGCTATGTCAAGGACGGCAAGATCACGCGCGACGCCTCTGTCCGCGTGCTGCGCGACAATGTTGTCATCCATGAGGGCAAGCTCGGTTCGCTTCAGCGCTTCAAGGATTCCGTGAAGGAAGTCGCCGCGAACTATGAGTGCGGTATGTCGATTGAAAAGTTCAACGACATCAAGGAAGGCGACATCTTTGAGTGCTTTGTCATGGAGCAAATTAAACCAGAATGATCCAGCGACGGATCTTTCCGTCAGAGTAACCGATGATCAAATTGGCAAGAGTTATCAGCGAGAGATTTTGCCGCAAATGAAAGTTTGAAAAACGCAAGAATACTGTATGTATTTCAAGTTTTTCAAACTGCACAGTTGGGGCAAAAGATCCGTTGATAACCGCAGACAATTTCATCAGCGGTTACTGGGGGTTCGTTGCTGCGGACTCGACGTATACCCGATACGCCTTCGTCCGCGCGCCTTCTTCTGACAGAAAATCTCTCGCCGCTGGCGGCGCGGAACGCCCCTACAAAAGGGCCGATGGGGCATCGGCCAAAGGCATTTTTCATAAAAAGGAGGCTATTTATGGCATCCAACCGAATTGGGCGCATCAATGAGGAGATCCAGCGGGAGCTGGCCGAGCTGATCCGAAACCTGAAGGACCCGCGCGTACAGACCATGATCTCCATCACCCGCGTAGATACCACGCCGGATCTGCGCTATTCCAAAATTTATGTCAGTGTGCTCGAAGAAGCGCGGCAGAAAGAAGCCGTCAAGGGTCTGAAGTCCGCAGGCGGCTGGCTCCGCCGTGAGCTTGGCAGCCGCCTGCAGCTCCGCTATACGCCAGAGCTGGTCTTTGAGCTCGACGATTCTCTGAAATACGGCGCGCATATGTTTGACCTGCTCACGAAATTGCAGCAGCAGGAGCAGCACGCGGAGGATGAGCATGACGAGAACTGAAACCGCCGCGTTTTTGCGTGCGCATGACAACTATTGTATCCTGACGCATCGCCGTCCGGATGGAGATACAATCGGCAGCGCCGCCGCGCTTTGCCTGGGCCTTCGGGCGCTTGGCAAGCAGGCAGCGCTGCTGTGCAATCCGCAGTTTACGCAGCGCTTCGTGTCCACGCTGGACGGACTTGTCTGCGGGCAAGTGCCGGACGGTGCGACGGTCGTCTCTGTCGATGTTGCCGCACCGGATTTGCTGCCCCTCGGCCGGGAAGCGCTGGCCAGACAGGTGCAGCTCGTCATCGACCATCATGCGCGCAGCAGCATTCCCGCGCCAAACCGCCTTGTAGAAGCCGACCGCGCCGCCTGCGGCGAGATTGTGTTCGGCCTGCTGGAACTGCTCGGCGTCACGCCGGACAAGCGCATGGCCGAAGCGATCTATATCGCCGTCTCCACGGACACCGGCTGCTTCCAATACTCCAATACTACGGCGGACACATTGCGCATCGCCGCGGCCTGCCGCGACCTTGGCGCGGATACATACCCGATTAACAAGCTGTTTTTCGGCACCAAGAGCCTCGCCAGATTGCAGCTCGAAGCGCGCCTGACCAACTCCGTGGAGCTCTATGCGGACGGCAAGGTGGCAATCTGCACACTGCCGCAGGCGTGGCTCGACGAGCTTGGCGTCAGCGAGGACGACATCGACTCCATCTCCGGCTTCCCCCGCGCGATTGAGGGCGTGGAACTCGGCATTATGATCCGCGGCGTGGAGGACGGCAAGGGCAAGCTCTCCCTACGCACCGGCGGAACCTACGACGCCTGCAAGCTCTGCCAGGAGCTCGGCGGCGGCGGCCACGCGGCGGCGGCGGGCGCAACGGTCAGCGGCGGCATCGAGGGCGCGAAGCGCGCGATTTTGGACGTGCTGCGCCGGAAAGGGATTCTCTGAGCATGGCAAACGGAATTTTAGTCGTGGATAAACCCGCCGGCTGGACGAGTCAGGACGTGACGGCGAAGCTGCGCGGCGTATTCCACGAGCGGCGTATCGGCCACAGCGGTACGCTTGACCCGATGGCGACCGGTGTGCTTGTCGTGTTCGTCGGCCGCGCGACCCGCGCGGTCGAGTTTGCCGAGAACGACCGGAAGGAATATCTGGCCGGACTGCGTCTCGGCCTTGTCACCAATACGCAGGACACCACCGGTGAAACGCTTGAGACACATCCCGTCCGCGTGACGCGCGAGGCGCTGGATGCATCGCTTGTCTCCTTCCGCGGCGACATTTCGCAGATTCCGCCGATGTATTCCGCCATCAAGATCGGCGGAAGGAAGCTCTATGAACTGGCGCGAAAAGGCCAGGAGGTGGAGCGAAAGCCACGAAATATCACAATTTTCAACCTTCAAGTGGAGGACGGGCGCGATTCTGAATGGGATTTGCGCATTGAATGCTCCAAAGGTACCTATGTCCGTACCCTGTGCCACGACATCGGGCGCGCGCTTGGCTGCGGCGGCTGTATGTCCAGCCTGCGGCGCACGCGCGCCGGGCAGTTTACGTTGGAACAGGCCGTCACAATGGAGCGGCTCTTGACGTTTGCGCAGGCGCACGATCCGACGGAGCTGCTGCTCCCGGTGGACGCGCTGTTCGCGCAGCATCCGCCGCTGATTGTCACGCTGGGGCAGACGGCCAAGCTGAAAAGCGGCGCGGCCGTCCGCGACCGGCAGTTTTCCGCCGGGACGTACCGTGTTTACAGTGAAGCCGGCGAATTTTTGCTGCTCGGATCGGTGGCCAATCAAACGCTGACGACTGTAAAGAGCTTTTTTGAGGTAGAATGAACATGGAAAAGACGCGTGTGATCGCGCTTGGATTTTTCGACGGCGTCCATGCCGGCCACGGCGCGCTGCTGCGCCGGACGCGGGAGCAGGCGACGGCGCTTGGCCTGTGCGCGGCCGCGATGAGCTTCGACAGCCATCCGGATGCGCTCGTATTCGGCGAGCAGGTCAGGCTCATCAACACCATGGATGACCGCGCGACGCTCATGCGGCGGCTATATGGCATGGACGACGTCATTTTTGCGCACTTCGACCGCGCCATGATGGAAATGCCGTGGGAGGACTTTCTCGGGGATTTTTTAATCGCACAGCACGGTGCGCGCCATCTTGTCTGCGGTCACGACTTTCGTTTTGGCTATCGCGGGGAGGGCAACGCGGACAAGCTGCAAGCCTACTGCGCCGCGCACGGCGTCGGCTGCGATGTGATTCCGGCCGTAACCATCGACGGCCGCACGGTCAGCTCTACCTATATTCGCACGCTGCTTGCTGCGGGAGATATGGAGACGGCAAGCCGCTTCCTCGGTCATCCGCACCAGCTCTCCGGCGTGGTGCAGCATGGGCAGGGGCGCGGCGGCAAGCTCGAAATGCCGACGGCCAATCTGACCTTTCCGGCGGGCGTCCTTGTGCCGCCCTACGGCGTCTATGCAGCCGAGGTTGAGACAGACGGCGCGCGCTGTCCCGCAAGCGTCAATATCGGCGTCCATCCGACAGCGGGCGCGCTCGATGCGCCGGTGCTCGAGGCGTGGATTCAGGGCGACTGCGGCGATCTCTATGGCCGGCAGATCACGGTGCTGCTCTACAAGCATATCCGTGGGGAACGGAAGTTTTCCTCCATGGACGCGCTGCGCGCACAGGTCTTGCAGGATACCAAAGCGATTATGGAGTATTTGAAGGAAAAATTGGCTGCAACATAGGAGGAACGATGTCAAATCTGCTACACGAACTGAAAGAAGCCGCCGTCGAGACGCTCACGGAGCATGACCTGCTCCTCGGCAGCCGCCACCAGAAGCTGGAGCAGGTGGTGCTGCTGATTCGCAACCTTGCGGTCGGCATAGCCTTGGTGCTGTTTATCGCTTCGCTGCTGCACGCACCGGCGGAAGCGCTGCTCAAGGGCATCGCCTATATTTTCGGCGCTGCGGCCTACTTCTGTGAGGTCGCTCTGCTGACCGATTGCTTCACCGCCAAGGTGCCGCACAAGGAGATGTTCATGGCCTATTGCTTCGGGCCGCTCTATATCCTGCTTGGTCTGAGCTATCTGCTCGGCCACTGAGGTTCAAACAACCGGCCGGACACGCTCCGGCCGGTTTCGCTTTTTTGCAGCACGCAAAGGAATTCCTTTTTTGAACACATTTTTTCCGTTCTCAGCCGGAAAGCTTTGCGCCCCCTCTCGGCGTAAAATCCATCCCGATTTCGTATCACTGTCCAAAATCGTTTCAATCCCGGAGTCCTTTTTGCAAAAAATCCCCGAAAATCAATTTGTTTATATATTTTTTGTTGTGATATTGGTATGAGAATGCTATAATAGCGAAAAAAGAAAAATGAAAAAATGGATGTGTATCGGAATTGAAGTACGGAACCTGGACGGTCTCGTCCTATCGCACTGCGGACGCGCAGGCGATGACGCAGGCCGGTTTTTCGCCGATCACCGCGGCGGTGCTTTGCAGCCGCGGCTGTACGGATTTGGACACGGCAAAAGCGTTTCTCGCGGCCAACGAACCGCTGACTGACCCTTTCGCGTTGCTGGATATGGATGCGGCGGTGCGCCGCGTGCGCGCGGCCATCGACCGGCGGGAGCTGATCTGCGTGTTTGGCGACTATGACGTCGACGGCATCACGGCCACCTGCCTGCTGACCGATTTTCTGCGGCGGCAGGGCGCCAGCGTCGTCAGCTACATCCCCGCACGGCTCGAAGAGGGCTACGGCCTGAATGAGCTGGCGCTGCGGTCGCTGCACGAGCAGGGCGTCAACCTGATCATCACGGTCGACTGCGGCATCACGGCCAACGAAGAAGCGCAGCTCTGCCGTGCGCTCGGCATGGAGCTCGTCATTACCGATCATCACGAGTGCAAATCCGAGCTTCCCGCAGCCATTGCCGTGGTCGACCCCCACCGGCCGGATCAGCCGGCGCCGGTGCCGGAGCTTGCGGGCGTCGGTGTGGCATTCAAGCTGGCTTGCGCCATCGGCGGCGACGCCGGGCAGCTTTTGCAGCAATACAGCGATTTTCTCTGTCTCGGCACTGTGGCGGATGTCATGCCCCTGACCGGCGAAAACCGCACCATGGTCGCCGCCGGCCTGCGGGCGCTGAAAAATCCAAAGCGCGTCGGCCTTGCGGCGCTGATGGCGGAGTGTGCGGTCGGCCGTGGAAAAGTCACCGCCGGGACGATTGGCTATACGCTCGCGCCGCGCATCAATGCCGCCGGCCGCATGGGGCAGGTCGGCATTGCGACGGAGCTGTTTTTAACAGATGACGCCGCGCGCGCCGTGGAGCTTGCGGCGGAGCTCTGCCGCCTGAATCGGAAGCGGCAGGAGTTGGAAGCCGACATCTATCTGGAAGCCGTGGCCATGCTGCCCGCCGGCGGGCGGCCGGACGCAATCGTCCTGGCCAGCGAGCATTGGCACCAGGGCATCGTCGGCATTGTGGCGTCCCGGCTGGCCGAGGAATACGGCTGTCCCACGTTTTTAATCTGTCTCGACGGCGAGAAGGGGAAGGCGTCCTCCCGCTCCTACGGCGGGTTTAATCTGTTTGCGGCGCTGCAAACCCTGTCTCCGCTGCTGGAAAGCTATGGCGGCCACGAGCTTGCCGCCGGCTTTACCATCCGCCGCGACCATATTGAGCAATTCCGCGCGGAAATTCTGCGCCTTTCGCAGGAGTTCCGCCGTTCCGGTGCCTGCCGCGCCGATTTGAAAATCGACTGTGAAATTCCGCCGCAGCTCTTGTCTCTCGCCAACGTCGAAGCGCTCGACGAGCTGGAGCCATGCGGCGCCGGCTGTCCGCGTCCGGTGCTCCTGCTGCGCGGTCTCAGCGTGGAGGAGCTGACCGAGGTCGGCGGCGGAAAGCATCTGCGTCTGCGCCTGATGCGCGGCAGGCAGAGCTGGGGCGCAATCTTCTTTTCTACCACCGCAAGGCTCGCGGCCATCAGTCAGGGCGACGTGGTCGACATCGCCTTTACGCCGCAGATCAACGAATATCGCGGCCTGCGCACCGTGCAGCTCAATCTCGTCGACATCCGGCCGGACGAAGCCGCACGCACCGCGCAGGCGGAAGCCGGGCAGCTCTATGCGCGCCATCTTGCCGGCGAAGCGCTCACCATGCAGGAAGCGGAGGAGCTTTTGCCCTGCCGGCAGGACTTTGTCGCGGTCTGGAAATATCTGACCTCCTATGCCGAGAACGGCTGCCTGCAAGAGGAGGTCGGCTGTCTGAGCCGGAAGATCGCACGCTTTGCCGCCCGGCCGTGCTGCCCGGGCAAAACGTGGGTCTGTCTCGAGGTCTTTGCCGAGCAAGGCCTGCTCGTACTGGAGCAGCGCCCTAAAACGCTCCGTATCCGCCTGACCAGCGACGGGCGGAAGGTCGACCTGGAGCGCAGCCGCATCCTCATTCATCTGAAAAAGCAGAAAGCGGGAAACTAGATGGAAACCAGAGAAGAACATTATGACTCCATGATGCAGGCCGTGAAGCGCTATTCGCCCTCGGCCGATCTGGACGTCATTCAAAAGGCATTTGAATATGCCGACGAAAAGCATAAAAAGCAGCTTCGCAAATCGGGCGAACCCTATATCATCCACCCGCTGGCCGTTGCGGAGATCGTAGCCGAGATCGGTCTCGACACCGACGCCATCGCCGCCGCACTGCTGCACGACTGTCTGGAGGATACAGACGCGAGCTTCGACGAAATCTCGCGTCTGTTCGGCCGCACCGTAGCCGAGCTGGTTGAGGGCGTCACCAAGCTGACGCGTGTGCAGTATTCCACGATGGAAGAACAGCAGATGGAAAATCTGCGCAAGATGTTCATGGCCATGAGCAAGGACATCCGCGTCATCCTGATTAAAATTTCCGACCGGCTGCATAATATGCGCACGCTCGAATACCAGACCCCCGCCAAGCAGGTCTCAAAATCCATGGAGACCATGGAGATCTACGCTCCGCTGGCGCACCGGCTCGGTATGCAGAAGATCAAATGGGAGCTTGAAGATACCTCACTGCAATACCTCGACCCCGACGGCTACCGCCAGATCATCGACTATCTGAAGGCCAACGAGGAAAGCTCCAATAACTTTATGAATGCCATCCAGTCGAAGATCACCGAGCGCCTTGCCATGGTCGGCATCCACGGCTCAATCTATGGCCGCATCAAGCATACCTACTCGATCTACCGCAAAATGCGCGCCCAGAATAAGACGATCGACGAGCTCTACGACCTCTATGCCTTCCGCGTGATTGTCGACGATATTGCCGACTGCTATAACGTCCTCGGCCATATCCACGACCTGTTCAGCCCGATTCCAGGCCGCTTCAAGGACTATATCTCCACGCCGAAGCCGAATATGTACCAATCCCTGCACACGACGGTCATCGGCTCGCAGGGCATCCCGTTCGAGGTGCAGATCCGCACGTGGGAGATGCACCAGACCGCGGAATACGGCGTCGCTGCGCACTGGAAATATAAGCAGCACGTGGGCGAGGGCTCCGAAAAGGAGTTCGAGTGGGTGCGCCGCCTGCTTGAAAACCAGCAGGATACCGAAGCCGACGACTATATCCATTCCCTCAAGGTCGATATGTTCGACGACGAGGTCTTTGTCTTTACGCCGAAGGGCAAGGTCATCAGCCTGCCCGCCGGCTCCACGCCGATCGACTTCGCCTACGCAATTCACTCTGCTGTCGGCAACTCCATGATCGGCGCCAAGGTTAATAACCGCATCGCCAGCTACGACGCGCAGCTCCATAACGGCGACATCGTCGAGGTGCTCACCTCCAAGTCCGCCAAGGGGCCGAGCCGCGACTGGCTGAACATCTGCCGCTCCAACCAGGCGCGGATCAAGATCAAGCAGTGGTTCAAAAAGGAGAAGCGCGAGGAGAATATCGCCCGCGGCAAGCTCAGCTTTGAGTCCGAGCTGCGACATATCGGCATTGATCCTGCCATTATGCAGCAGGACGATGTCCGCCCGATGGTGCTCAAGCGCATCAGCTTCGACAGTCTCGACGATATGTACGCCGCCATCGGCTATGGCGGCCTGACCGCGACAAAGGCCGTCGGCCGTCTGCGTGACGAGCTGACGAAGGCCAGCCGCACCATGACGCCGAAGGAGCTGCTCTCGCTGAACAAGCAGCAGCAACAGCCGCAGACACCGACGCGCTCCGGCGTGATCGTCGAGGACATCGGCTCCTGTCCCATCAAATATAGCCGCTGCTGCACGCCGGTTCCCGGCGATGACATTATCGGCTTTATCACCAAAGGCTACGGCGTCTCGGTGCACCGGCGCGACTGTCCCAATGCAAAAAACGCGCTCGATCCCGAGCAGCGCGGCCGCTGGGTGCAGGTGCGCTGGGCGGAGCTGCCGGAAGCGACGTTCTCCACCAGCGTGGAGATCGAAGCCGACGACCGCGACGGCATGATGCTCGACGTGGCTACGGTGATGACCTCCGCCCGCGCCAAGATCACCACAATGTCCGCCAAGCCGATCGGCAATGGCATGGCGCTCATTTCCCTGAGCTTCCCGGTGCATGATCTGGCGGAGCTTGAAAATATCCGCAATCGTCTGCGCGGCATCTCAGGCGTCAAAAATGTCCGGCGCGGCAACGGATAGCGCGGCAGCACGCAGAAAATAAATTGCAGGGGCGGACAAGTCTGTCCGCCCTATCATCAGATCGGAGAATTTATGCTATGAAAGCAGTTGTTACGCGGGTCAAATCCGCGTCCGTCGCCATCGACGGCGCGATTCACGGGCAGATCGGGCAGGGGTTTTTGATCCTACTCGGCATTGCGCCGGACGATACCCCGGAGAAGTGCCGCAAGCTGGCGGAAAAAATCCTCGGCCTTCGCGTGTTCCGCGATGAAAACGACAAGATGAACCTCTCGCTGGCCGATGTCGGCGGCAGTGTCCTTGTCATCAGCCAGTTCACGCTCTACGGCGACGTGAGCCATGGCCGCCGCCCGAGCTTCATCGGCGCGGGCAAACCGGACGTTGCCATTCCGCTCTACGAGCAGTTTTTGGCCGAGTGTGAGCGCCTTGGCTTCCCGCCGCAGCATGGCGAGTTCGGCGCGGATATGCTGGTCACGTCGGAAAACAATGGTCCCGTGACCCTGATCGTCGATACCAACGACCTGAAGTGAGGGAGACACGTATGAAACTGGAAACAATGGTGCTCGGGCCGCTGGCCACGAACTGCTATATCCTCTGGGACGAACAGACGAAGGACGCCGCCGTCATCGACCCCGGTGCGTCCGGGCAGAAGATTGCGGACTTCCTGACGGCAAGCGGCCTGACGCTGCGCATGATTCTGCTGACGCATTCGCACTATGACCACATCGGCGGCCTGCGCCAGCTCCATGAGCTGACCGGCGCGCCGGTCTGGGTCAGCACGGCGGACTCTGCCGACCCGGCCGAGATGACGCACGGGCGGCTGATCTTCACCAATACCTATGACGACGGCGACGAGCTGACGCTCGGCAGCATCAAAATTCATGTCATTGCCACGCCGGGGCACACGCCTGGCGGCGTCTGCCTGCTGGCGGGCGACTGGCTGTTCTCCGGCGATACGCTGTTCGCCGGTTCCTGCGGCCGGACGGATTTCAAGGGCGGCGACCAGCAGGCCATGATGGCATCGCTGAAAAAGCTCGGCCAGCTTCCCGGCAACCTCCGCGTCCTGCCGGGGCACATGGAGGAGAGCACGCTCGACGCCGAACGGCAATATAACCCGTGGATGCGCGAGGCGCTGAAGGCATGAAACTCTATCTCAACCATACCGAACGCTATCCGGTCGAGCAGCTTCAGATGCAGCTTTTCGCCTCGGAACCCAGCGAATTTGTCACCGCGCCGTTCGCCGCTGGCGAAAACGGGGCGGTGTCGAACCTCTTTACCGGGAACACGTATGTGACGGCCACGGCCAAGATCATATGGAACGGCAAAACCGGCCGTGCCGCAAAGCGCCTGCCGCGTGAAAAGGCAGATGTGCGCCACACGCGGCGGCTCCTGCAGCAGAGCTATTATCTCGCCGCCATGCAGGTCTTGGACGCCGTGCCGCCCTGGGGCGCGCTCTCCGGCGTCCGCCCGAGCAAGCTCTCCACCAAGGCGCTGCTTGCGGGGAAAACGCGCCGTCAGGCCGAACGGGAGCTGGAACGCGAGTTTTTCGTGACGCCGGAGCGGGCAAAGCTCTGTGTCGACGCATCGGAGCATACCGTTGAAGCCATGAATCTGCTTGCTCCGCGCGACCTCTCGGTCTACATCGGCATTCCGTTCTGCCCCACGCGCTGCGCCTACTGCTCGTTCGTGAGCGAGTCGGTGGAGCGGTTCGGCGAGTTTTTGCCGCCGTATCTGGACTGTCTGCTGCGTGAGGTGGAGTATACCGGAAAGCTGCTGCGGCAGTCCGGCTGGCACGTCCGCACGCTCTACATGGGCGGCGGCACGCCGACGACGCTTTCTTCCGCGCAGATGGCGCGCCTGCTGGACGCGGTGAATGCACACTTTGATCTCTCGCGCTGCCTGGAATTCACGGTCGAGGGCGGCCGCCCCGATACGCTGGACGCGGAAAAGCTCCGCGTCATCAAAGCCGGCGGCGCGACGCGCATCTCCATCAACCCACAGACGATGTCCGATACGGTGCTGCGGGCCGTCGGCCGCCGCCATACGGCCAAACAGACCGTCGAGGTGTTCGAGCTGGCCCGCGAAGCCGGGTTCGACGACATCAATATGGATCTCATTGCCGGCCTTCCCGCCGATACGGCGGAGGGGTTCGCCGGCTCCCTGCGGCAGGTCATGGCGCTCCATCCGAGCAACATCACCGTGCACACGCTGGCGCTGAAAAAGGGCGCCGACCTGTTCCAGCGCCGCGTGGCGCTGCCCAGTCAGGCGGACGTCGCGCAAATGCTGGAGGACGCGGAGCGGCAGCTCCGCGCGGCGAGCTTTGCGCCCTACTATCTCTACCGCCAGAAATATATGTCCGGCAGCTTTGAAAACGTCGGCTGGTGCCAGCCGGGTTATACCGGGCTTTATAACATATACATGATGGAGGAGCTGCACTCGATCCTCTCCCTCGGGGGCGGCGGCATGAACAAAATCAACCTGCCGGAGGAAAAGCTCGCCCGCTATCATAATCCGAAATATCCGCAGGATTACATCCAGCGCATCGACACGATCCTGCGCCAAAAAGACGAAATCTTTGCTCTGCTGGAGGAGCAAAGCGCTGCGAATTAGGAAGGAGAACGCATGGATACCTTATTCTCCCATGTTTCGATCGTCACCATGGACGACCGGATGTCTGTCTGGACCGACAGCTTTCTCGGCGTGACCGACGGTAAAATCTCGTATCTCGGCAAAAAAGCGCCTGAGGAGCAGCCGCAGACCATCATCGACGGCAGCGGCATGGTGCTCATGCCGGGACTCATCAACTGCCATACCCATCTGCCCATGACCATCCTGCGCGGCTATGCCGACGACCTCAATCTGCAGGACTGGCTGAACAACCACATCTTCCCGCGCGAAGCGCATCTCGACGACCGCACCGTCAAGGCCGCGGCGCTGCTCGGCATCGCCGAGTGTCTGCGCTTCGGCGTGACGTCCGTCTCCGATATGTACGATCATTGCGACGCCATCTGCCAGGCTGTGGCCGAGTCGGGCATCAAGGCCAACATCTCCCGCGGCACCACGATGTTCCTCGGCGACGACTTCGACTTTGAGAAGTTCCCCGCCTGCCAGGAGCTTGTTGCCCTGCGCGACAAGTGGCAGGACTATGACGACGGCCGCATCAAGATCGAAGCGTCCGTCCACGCCGAGTATACCTCGACCTATCAGCTCTGGGACGCGCTGGCCGAGTTTGCCATCAACGAAAAGCTCGCCATGCAGGTGCACCTGTCCGAGACGAAGCGTGAGCACGACGAGTGCGTCGAGAAATACGGCCTGACGCCCGCGCAGCTCCTCGACTGCCACCATATCTTCGACGTCCCCACCGTCGCGGCGCACTGCGTCTGGCTGACGGAGGAAGATATGCGCCTGCTTGCCAAGCGCCATGTTTCCGCGGCGCACTGCCCGGTCAGCAATCTCAAGCTCGCCTCCGGCTGTGCCGACGTAATGGGCATGGTCAGAGCCGGCATGAATGTCTGCCTCGGAACCGACTCCGTCGCGTCCAACAACAACCACGACCTTTTTGAGGAGATCAAGGCCGCCGCGCTCATGGCCAAGGGCAAGACCGGCGACCCCACCGCTGTCCCGGCGGAGGCCGCGCTGATGATGGCCACGGTCTGCGGCGCGCGCGCACAGGGGCGCGAGACCGAGTGCGGCCAGCTTAAGCTCGGCATGGACGCCGACCTCATCATGCTCGACTTCACGCAGCCGCACCTCATCCCGTGCCACAACATCCTCTCCAACCTCGTCTATGCGGCCTCCGGCCACGATGTCGCGCTCACCATGGTGCGCGGCAAAATCCTCTATGCCGCCGGCAAATATCCCACAATCGACCTCGCCGCCGTCGCCAAGGAGCTGCATGACTATGCAATTCCAAAGGTGTTCGCGGATGCTCCGGAGGAACCAGCACAATGAAAGACGATTCCATGAAAAAACAAAACTTCCTGCAGGGCGCGGCCATTCTTGCCGCTGCGACGCTGATTGTCAAGCTGCTCGGCTTCCTGTTCAAAACGCCGCTGAACTATATCATCGGCGAAACCGGCAGCAGCTACTTCTATAACGCCTACCGTGTCTACGATGTCCTGCTGATGATCTCCACAACGGGTCTGCCCGTCGCGATGAGCCGCATGATCTCCGAAGCGCAGACCCTCGGCAACCATGCCCAGATCCGTAAGATCTACAAGACGGCGCTCTACGTGTTCCTGACGATCGGCATCGTCGGTAGCCTTGGGATGTTTATTTTCAGCCACCAGCTCTCCGTCCTCGTCTCGAATTCGGAGACGAGCTGGGCGGCCATCGCCGCGCTCGCGCCGTGCGTGCTCATCATCTGCATGATCTCGGCCTACCGCGGCTTCTTCCAGGGGCAGAGCAACATGGCGCCCACGTCCGTCAGCCAGATCTTTGAAGCGATCATCCGTCTCGTCGTCGGATTGAGCCTTGCATGGCTGCTCATGCGCAAAACCGGCAGCACAACCTATGCCGCAGCCGGCGGTATCCTCGGCGTCACGGTCGGCAGCTTCGTGTCGATGCTCTATCTCCACGGCAAGTTCCGCGCCTCGTCCAAGGCGCTGCAAGCCGCCGGCGGCGAAGCAAAGACGACACGCGCAACGATGAAAGAGCTGCTCGCCATCGCCATCCCGATCACGCTCGGCGCAGCCGGCCTTCAGATCATCAATCTGGTCGACGCTTCGATCTATATGCGCCGACTGTCCGGCGCACTCGGCTACGTGGCCGAGCAGGTCGATACGCTCAACGGCATCTACACGTTCCAGCAGACGATTTTCGCCCTGCCGTGCTCGTTTATCACCACAATCACGATCTCCTGCATCCCGGCGATCACCGCCGCGCTCACGCGCAAAGATCACGCCGAAGCGAAGGGGACGGAGGAGTCCGCGATCCGCACCATGGCGCTCATTGCGCTGCCCTGCGCCATCGGCCTTGCTGTCATGGCCGAGCCGATCGTCCGCCTGCTCTGCCCGGGGTACAGCGAAACGAGCGTCGCCGTCGCCACGCCGATTTTGCAGGTGTTCGGCATCGCAGTCATTTGCAACTCCATGGTGCTGCTGCTCAACGCGATCATGCAGGCGCATGGCGATGTGACGACGCCGGTTGTCAATATGCTCATCGGCGGCATCGTAAAAGTCGTCGTCAACTATTTCCTCGTGGCTGTGCCGTCGCTCAACATTGTCGGTGCCGCCATCGGCACGCTGATCTGCTATACGGTCATCACCGTGCTCGACATCGTCGCCATCCGCCGCCATATTTCCACTAATCCGGCCGTCCTGCGCAATATGCTGCGTCCGGCGCTGGCCGCGCTGCTGATGGGCGCGGTGACGTTCGGCGTCTACCGCCTTGCGCGCGTCGCGCTCTCCGCGAAGCTCGCCTGCCTGCTGGCGCTGGTCGTGGCCGTGGTTTGCTATGCGGTTTTGGTGGTGGCGCTGCGCTGCATCACCTATCAGGACTGCCTTCTGCTTCCAAAGGGTGAAAAAATTGCGAAGATCCTGCATTTAAAAGAAAAAAATTGAGAATAACCCTTGCGAAAGAGGACAAATTATGATAGATTTTATTAGCAAAGACCGCTATTGCTTTGCTGATCTGGTCGCGCTGGTGCATTTGCTGCGCGTGCCGGGCGGCTGTCCGTGGGACGGCGCCCAGACGCATGAATCCATCCGGCGCAATTTTCTCGAGGAGGCCTACGAGGTCTGCGAAGCCTTCGACCGGGACGATCCCGCCATGATGCGGGAGGAGCTTGGCGATGTGCTGCTTCAGGTGCTTTTTCATGCGGATATTGAGCAGGATGCCGGCCGGTTCACGCTCGACGATGTCTGCGATACCGTCTGTAAAAAGCTCATCTTCCGTCATCCGCTCCTGTTTGGCGGGGATGCGTCTCTCGATTGGGAAGCGCTGAAGCGGCGCGAAAAAGGGCAGCGCACCGCAACCGAAACGCTCGACGCCGTGGCGCGTTCGCTGCCGGCCTGTTGGCGCGCGGAAAAAATCCAGAACAAAGCGGCAAAAGCGGGGTTCGCATGGGAATCTGTCTCAGGCGCTCTGGAGAAACTGGAGGAAGAGCTCTCAGAGCTTCGCAGCGCCGTCTCCGGGCATACCAACGTAGAGGAAGAGGTCGGGGATGTGCTGTTTGCCGCGGTCAACGCCGCATCCTGCCTGAGCATTGACCCTGAGATGGCGCTCCATGCGGCATCGGAAAAGTTCATCCGCCGTTTCGGCGCGATGGAGCAGGCGGCGCGTGCGCGGGGCGTGCAGCTTGCAAATCTCTCCCGCTCAGACCTGCTCCAATTGTGGAACGAACAGAAACCATCTAACAATCGAAAAGAGGAACAAATATTATGAACAAAACGGAACTCATTGCGGAAGTTGCCGCCAAGTGCGGCCTGTCTAAGAAGGACGCGGAAAAGACCATCAACGCCACCATCGACACCATCACCGAAGCGCTCTGCCGCGGCGATAAGGTTCAGCTCGTCGGCTTCGGCGGCTTCGAGACCAAGCACCGCGAAGCGCACATGGGCCGCAACCCCAGAACCAAGGAACCCGTGGAGATCCCCGCGGCAACCGTGCCTGTCTTTAAGGCCGGCAAGGCGCTGAAGGACAAGGTTGCCAAGTAATTTGTTTGGACGTCGGCGCACAGATGTGCCGGCGCGCTTCGACAACTCCGTTCCGCCAGCTCTCCGGTTCGGAATTCTGCCCTCCCCGGCGGATCGCTGCAATTCCAAACCATGATTTGACGGAAACACGCTCGCTGAAGCGGATTGCCAATCTGTGCGGGAAGAAGAACAATTTCAGCAGTCCGGCGGGCAAGGGTTGTCCGCCGGACTTTTTTACAACAGGAGAAACAAAATGCGTTTGGATAAATATCTCAAAGTATCGCGGCTCATCAAGCGCCGCACAGTGGCCAACGAAGCGTGCGACAACGCCCGTATCACGGTCAACGGCCGCCCGGCGAAAGCCAGCTACGATGTCAAGGTCGGCGACCGCATTGCAATCGCCTTCGGCGCGCGTACTGTCACGGTTGAGGTGCTCGCCGTGGCCGAAGCCGTCCGCAAGGACGACGCCTCCGCCATGTACCGCGAGCTGCCGGAGGGCGAAGCGTAATTTCCGCATTCCAAGCTGAAAAACCGGCATAGATCCGCTCCGGCACTCGTATATATTACCAATACGAGAGGGAGGAAGAACCGCTATGCCAACCATTCCGGAAGCAAAGGCGCTCGACGCGCCGCATAAAATCACATTGGATTCCCGTTCCCGCCTGTCGGTGACAGGCGTTCTGGAGGTCGAGAGCTTCGACGACGGCATGATCGCCCTCGCCACCACGCGCGGCCCGCTTGTCATCCATGGGCAGGGACTTCGCTTACAGGAGCTTTCGTCCGGCAGCGGGGAAGTGCGCGTCGACGGCACGGTCGACTCCATTGCCTATGAGGAGGACGCACCCACAGGCGGCTTTTTTGCGCGTCTGTTCGGCTGATGGAGCAGCCGATTTCTGCACAGGCCGTCGCCTTCGCATGGGCAGCCGCACTCGGCGCGGCGCTTGGCGTCTGCTATGATCTGCTGCGCGTGCTGCGCCGCCGCCATCCGCGCTGCACGGTGCCGGCCGATGCTGCCTTCTGTCTGCTGTCGCTTGCCGCGCTCTGGGCGTATGCGCTCTATGCCGGCCGCGGGATGCTCCGGCTGTTTGCCTTTTTAGGACTTGCCTGCGGCGCGGCGGTCTACGCGCTCACGCTCAGTCCGCTGCTGATTCGGCTCTTTGATGGTTTTTTTGCACTGCTGGAGCGCGTTTTTCGGCTGATTTGTGTGCCGCTTTGCTGGTGTTTGAAAAAAATTTGGCTTTTTTTCAAAAAACTCTTTGCAACGGCCAAAAAATGGGTTACAATAATCGACAAGGTATTTCGCCAGTGCCGAACAACCATGCAGGAAAGGAGAACCAGACGCCATGAAGCTCATAAAGTCGTCGCTGTTGGTCAAGCTGGTCATTCTGATTCTGGTGGTGTACGCTACTGTTACCCTGGTGAAGATCCAGTCGCGCATCTCGGCCAAGCAGGACGAAGCGGCCAGCCTCACCAGCAGCATCACCACCGCAGAGCAGGAAAACGGCCGCCTGCAAGACGCCATTGATAAGCTCGATACGCCAGAGGGCGTCGAAAACGCGGCGCGCGACAAGCTCGACCTGGTCGGCGAGGGTGAAATCATTTTTTACGACGTCAGCGGCAATTAAAACAACATAATGGGGGATCACACGGAGTATATGGAGCAGCTTACTGTTGGAGCAATCGTAGAAGGGAAAGTCAAAAGCCTGACCAAGTTCGGCGCGTTCGTCACACTGCCGGATGGGTCGACGGGCATGGTGCACATCAGCGAAATCGCCTACACCTATGTCAATGACATCCGCGACCATCTGCATGAGGGCGATACGGTCAAAGTCATGGTCATCAGCATGGAGAATGGGAAAACCAATCTGTCCATCAAGCGAACGATTGCGCCCCCGCCGCGCCGCGACTATGGCGCGCCGCGTCAGCGTTCCGATGGCTCCAATGCTGCAACCAGCCGCGACGATGCCGCAGCCGGTCGTAGCGGCAACCGCAATGCCAGCCGCAGTGCCAGCCGCAGCTTTGCCGCAACAACGCAACCCCAGCAGCCCAAATCCTTTGACGATATGCTGAAGCAGTTCATGACAGAGTCCGATAGCAAAATGTCGTCAATTCGTGCGTATTCAGACCGAAAAACAAAGAATCGTCGCCGTTAAAGTTCAAAAATCGGTATTCAGAAATACTGAATACCGATTTTTTCGCCCCTGTATATTTTGCGGTATGCTTGCGGTATACGGCTGAATATAATGAATACAGGAGCAAAAAATAAAATTTCAAAAAAGTTGAAATTTTATAGATAATATTCGATATTATTGGAGAATAGCATGAAAAATGTATTGATTACAGGCGGTTCTCGCGGCATTGGCGCTGCGGCGGTGCGCCTGTTCACAAAACAGGGTTATCGTGTATATTTTTTGTATGAAAAGAATGACGTTGCTGCGGCGGCGGTTTCACGCGAAACCGGAGCCGTCAACATTCGATGCGATGTAGCGGACGAAAAACAGGTAAATGCGGCGTTTTCTGAACTTCCGCCGATTGATATTCTCATCAACAATGCGGGCATCGCGCACTACGGTCTGATCGATCAGATCTCGGTTGCCGACTGGCGCCGCGTTTTCGCGGTTCACGTAGATGGCGCGTTTTTCTGCATTCGCGCCGTCCTTCCGGCGATGATTCACGCCAAAAACGGCTGTATTATCAATATTTCGTCCATGTGGGGACAGGTCGGCGCAAGCTGCGAGGTTTCCTATTCGGCGGCGAAGGGCGCGCTTCTGGCCATGACCAAGGCGCTCGCCCAGGAGCTTGGTCCGAGCGGCATTCGCGTCAATGCGATTGCACCCGGCGTCATTCAGACGGATATGTGTTCCACAGTTTCTTCTGAAATCTTGGAAGAACTCCGAAATCAGACTCCAATTGAGAGGTTAGGGAGACCGGAAGATGTGGCGAATGCAATGCTTTACCTTGCGGAAGCGGATTTTGTAACCGGCCAAATTCTCCCGGTCAACGGCGGCTTTGTCATCACATAACAACATCCCCGCCGTCCGGCGGGGATGTAAATTTATTTGTTATTCACAAAACATACAATTTCATTCGGTGTGCAATCTAAAATGGCGCAGAGCTTTTCCAACGTCAGCATCGTAATATTTCGGTTTTTCTTCAGAGAATCCAGTGTATGATTGTCAATTCCGAACTTTAGAAGCTGATATTGCGAAATATTTCGATGTTTCATTGTAATCCAAAGTGGACTGTAATCGATCATCGTCGTCTCCCCGCATTTCTCTGATGAGAAAATTATATGCGGGAAGGGCAGAAAACCATATTGTGAATATAATCACAATATGGTATACTGCTCATATGGGAGGCGGTAATGATGATGCCAAATGAATATGAAGAAGCCTTTTCTGCTTTTTTGGAGCAGAAAGAGTACGATAGTGCAGAACAGGCGCTCTTTGAGTTTGCGCGGGCAGCTTTTTATGCAGGTTGGCTTGCAGCTGGCGGTGCGCCGGTTCAGAGGGAAAAGATATTTCAAGTAATTCCTGGCGGAAAAGCATGATCTGGAGTGTTTTTTAAACGTTTTCCTGTTGCCTGCCCGCCTTCTAGGGGTGCCAAACCCAAAAAGTTAATATGATTTCTTATCCCTGTGGAGGTTACAAGTCCAACTACGCGCCGCACGCGATCTTGATGATGGCGGTCAGGCAACATCCTACGGATACGGTACCACCTTACATCCTACACTGCACCCGTAGGGGCGG
>CAKUJA010000023.1 GCA_934661135.1 uncultured Oscillospiraceae bacterium | reverse complement strand
ACGCCGCGATCACCGATACCGCCGTCACCGACCGCGCCGACAGTACGCATGTCGACCTCGTCGTCACGATCGAAGGGCAGGGCCAGTTCACCGGCAACGTCTACAAAGTCGGCGCGCAGGAAGTTCGCGTCGGCTACGAATATATTGTAAAGACCAGCGAGTTTGAGCTGACCGGCATCATCACGGCGATGACCGTCGCGGAGTAACGCCATGATTGCTTCCAGTTATACCTGCCGCGCGCTGCGCGCCGTCTGGCTCTGGCTGGCCGCGCTGGGGCAGAGCAGCCGCGTCTTTGCGGTCGTCGGCCGCTGCTATCGCGCCAGCGGGACGCATCGGGTGCTCACGCGCTGGCTCAGCGCCGGCTCCCGCGCGCTGGCATCCTCACGCTATACGCGCATCTTCGCAAACGAGAATCGCCGCCTATCCCGCAAGGCGCGTCTGCGCAGCGCAATCGAGTCCTCCCTGCTCTGCCGCATCTACCGTGCAGTGCTCCGCTGCGGGCAAACCAGCCGTCTGCTCGGCTGGTTCTTCTCCGGCGGCGTGACCGGGATGCTGCTGATCTGCATCGGTCTCTACGCCGCAATCGACTACGTCCTGCGCGACCTGCTGGCCATTCCGCTGCTCTCGTCGTTTTGGGACGAAGCGCTGCTGCTGTTCGCCGTGCTCTGGATTCTCGGCCAGCGCATCGAGCGTAAATCGCCGCTTGCCGCGCGGACAACTCCGGCCGACTGCGCGATTTTGCTGTTCCTCACCACGGCGTTCGTCCTGATGAACGTCAACGCGCCGTATTTCTCCATCCAGATCTCCGGCTTCCGCGCCTCGTGCCAGTATTTGCTCTGGTTCTTCGTCGTCACGCGCCTGCTGCGCAGCGACCGCGACGTGCTCACGCTCTACCGGACGCTCGTCGGTCTCGGCGTCCTGCTGGCGCTGCACGGCATCTACCAGTATATCGTCGCCGTGCCCATCCCGGCGAGCTGGATGACCCATACTGAAACCGCCGTCCGCACCCGGGTCTATTCGATCTTCGGCAGTCCGAACATCATGGGCGACTTCATGGTGATGCTTGCGCCGATGTGTGCTGGATTGGCCTACTACGCCAAAGACACCCGCTGGAAGCTCGCCGCCTGGGTCGGTACCATTTTGATGTGCCTTGCGTGCCTGTTTACAATGTCGCGTGCTTCCTGGGTCGCCATGGCGATCGCCGTCGTGATCTTCGTCCTGCTGGTCGACCGGCGGCTGCTTGCGCTGCTCGCCGTAGCGGGCGTCGGCGCGTGCTTTGTGCCGTTCGTCCGCACACGCATCGGCTTCCTGTTCACCGACGATTTTGCCGCCGCCAATACCAGCGGCGGCCGTGCCGGCCGCAAGCTCAACGCGCTGAATCTGTTCTACGCAGGCAACCCGTGGGTCGGCGTCGGAGAAGGAATGTTCGGCGGTGCCGTCGCCATGCAGAATCAGGTGCTCGACAACATCGACTATTTCTACGTCGACAACTACTACCTGAAAACGATGGTGGAAATGGGCTATCTCGGTCTTGGCGCCTACTGCATGATGCTTCTCGGCTTCCTCGGCGCAGCCTGCCGCGCGCTCTGGCGCCGCGCGCAGACCTACCGCGCCCGGCTCGACCGCCTGTTCCCGCTCTGTGCCGGGATGTTCGCCGGGCTCTGCGGTGTCATCACCCATTGCTTCTTTGAAAACATCTTTGAGGAGCCGTATATGATGGCATGGTTCTGGTCGATCGCCGCCATGCTGATCTATCTCGGCTTCCTGCGAAAGGAGGCGGCAGCATGACCCCTACCCTTCTCACCTGGCATCTGCCCGCCAAAAAAGCGGCGAAGGTACGGATGCTGGCGCTACGCTCCGGCGTCCGCGTCGTCCCGGTGGAGCGCTGGCAATATCTCCAACCGATCGGCTCGTTCACTGGCGACTGCGGCAGCATGGACTCGTTCTACGACGGCGATGGCTTTCCCGAGGAAATGATGCTTCTGGCGCACTTCCCGGAGTCGCTGATGAGCCGCTTCCTGCAGGCATGGCGCACAGCCGGCATCCCGCCGGTCACACTCAAGGCCGTCCTCACCGGCACCAACCGCGACTGGAACACACTCGAGCTGCATGAGCAGCTCACGGCCGAGCGTGACGCCATCCGCGCGGGTCGTCCCTTGCCGGAGCACGAAATCTGACAGCGTTTTCCGTTTTTCCGCAAGTTCTTCTTGACATTTCCGCAATCCATGCTATACTGACGTTAAATCAATAAAGTATCCCTTAGATGATTTTCAGAACGCGCTGCGGACTGAGAATCGGAGGAATCTCTGGAGAACTCATTGAATTGGGTGCCGAAGGTGCAAGGCGCAAGCCGAATCTCTCAGGCAAACGGACAGAGTACGAAACGCGAACCCTGCGTGGAATACCGTGAGCGACTCAGAGATGAGCCGCTCATTTTTTATGCAGAAAGGAACCACCGCCATGTCTCAGATTTTGGAATCTTCCATGCAGTACCTCGCCCAGTTCGACCCGGAGATCGCCGCCCAGATGGAGAATGAATACCATCGCCAGCAGCAGAACATCGAGCTGATCGCGTCCGAAAATATCGCCTCGCCCGCCGTCATCGCGGCCATGGGCAGCGTTCTGACCAATAAATACGCCGAGGGCTACCCCGGCAAACGCTACTACGGCGGCTGTGAATATGCCGACGTCATCGAGCAGATCGCCATCGACCGCGCCAAGCAGCTCTTTGGCGCAGAATATGCCAATGTGCAGCCGCATTCCGGCGCGCAGGCCAACCTCGCCGCCTATATGGCGCTGCTCCAACCCGGCGACACGATCGTCGGCATGGATCTGGCCAACGGCGGCCACCTGACCCACGGCGCCAAGGTCAACCTCTCCGGCAAAATCTACAACAGCTTCTCCTATGGTCTGAACCCGGAAACCGGCCGCATCGACTACGATGAAGTGGAGGACATCGTCAAGGCGCATCAGCCAAAGCTCGTGGTTGCGGGCGCATCGGCCTACCCGCGCGCCATCGATTTCAAGGCCTTTGCCGACATCGCGCACCGCCACGGCGCGCTTTTGATGGTCGACATGGCGCACATCGCCGGCCTTGTCGCAGGCGGCGAACATATGAGTCCCGTCCCCTATGCCGATGTTGTCACCACCACCACGCACAAAACGCTCCGTGGGCCGCGCGGCGGCCTGATTCTCGCGCGCGAGGAGTTTGGCAAGAAGATCAACAGCGCCGTGTTCCCCGGAATGCAGGGCGGCCCGCTCATGCACGTCATCGCTGCCAAGGCCATCTGCCTGAAAGAAGCCATGGCGCCGGACTTCCGGGTCTATGCACAGAACATCCGCAAAAACGCCGTCGCGCTGGCTGACGCACTGATGAAAAACGGCTTCGACCTCGTCTCCGGCGGCACCGACAACCACCTCATGCTCGTCGATCTCCGCAGCCGCGGCATCACCGGCAAGGACTTGCAGGACAAGCTCGACGAAGTCCATATCACGATCAACAAAAATGCGATCCCGAACGACCCGCAGAAGCCCAGCCTGACCAGCGGCGTCCGCATCGGCACGCCCGCCGCAACCACCCGCGGCTTCACCCCGGAGGATATGCCCATCATCGCCGGCTGCATCCGCATGGCCGCAGAGGATCTCGACGCGCACCGCGTGCAGATCGAAGAGCAGGTCGCCGCCCTGACCGCCAAATACCCCCTCTACCGCTAAGCTGCGAAATATATTGATTGCAAATTTCCTGAACCCTGTCGAATCGTATGGCCGGTCTGCTCACAGGCAATCGCCGCGCCCTGCAAGGAAAATACAGCCTCAACTCGGAGGACGGTCTTGTTTCCTTCCTCGACAAACGTAGTCCTTCAACCAACAAGCGGGAGCATCCTGTGGATGCTCCCGCCCTTTTTCTGTTTACGACCAATCCTCTGTCGGACGGCTGCCGGTATAGAAGTGGCTGTTCGATGCCTCAATTACCTCGTAATAATACCACGCGCCGCGCGGATTATCCGGCCACTCCCGGTACTTTCCCAGCAGACTCCCCACGCCGACGCCGCGTCCCAGCGCGCGGTTGATGATCGCCATGGTCTCTGCCCGCGTAATCGGCTGATCCGGTCGGAACGTCCCATCCGGATAGCCGTCAATCCAACCGGCCCTCGCCGCGGCGCCAATCGCAGAAGCTGCCCAGTGCGATGCGGAGACATCCGTAAAGCCGCCCTGACCGCCCGCTGCCCCCAGGAACCGAACCAGCACCGCAGTCAGCTCCGCGCGGGTGATGGGTCTGCCGCCCCCAAACGTACCGTCCGGGTAGCCGCTGAGACATCCGCCGCCCGCCATGACCGAGACCGCGTCATAGTACCAAAGTCCCGCATAGACATCGGAGAACGGATTGCCTCTGACCGCGTAGGCCGGGCGGCCGGATTCACCCAGCAGCCGGAACAGCATCGCCGCTACCTCCGCCCGGGTCACGCTGCCGTTTGGCCGCACCGTCCCGTCCGGGTATCCGCCGACATAGGCAATATGCTCTCCCTGCGCGGTCAGAATTCCGGGCAGCCACGCGCTTCCCGCAGCCTGCTCCTCCGCGCGCCATCCCGCATAGACTGTCTTGTTTGCATTCATGCTGACGTGCGTGACCCGCTGCGTCAGCGCCGCATCCGCATACCAGCCGGTAAATGTAAAGCCTGTGCGCTGCGGCGTTTTGTTCAGTGCAGCCTGTGTGCCCGCCGCATACGCTTCCGTCGGATAGGCCGTGCCGCCGTTGGACTCATAGCGCAGCGTAAACATCTCCAGGCCAATCATCCTTGTCTGGCAGAGATCCGCCGGAATCACATAAGCTGTGGAATTCGAAAGCACAAGCTCCGCGCCGCCCGTGGTGTAGAGCGACTGCCCCGCTTCAAAATCCTCCGCATCCAGAATGCCGGTTGTCCGGAGCGTAATGGTCAGCGTAGCATTCTCCGGAAGCGTTGCGGCCTTGCTCGCCCAATCCGCCTTGAGCTTGCACGGCACCACCAGCGTATTGCCGGCAATCGCAGCCGATTCCGCCTCGTCTGGCTCAAACAGCTCCGCACCGCCAAATTCCAGCGCATAGTCCTCCGCGCTTCTGATTCTGGTATTCAGCTTCGGTTCCAATTCAATCCGAAGCTCGATTTCTCCGCCCGCCGCCGCACTTTCCGTCGCGGCAGACTCCATCGCCAACTGCTTGATGACATTCAGCAGATTGTTCGACATCGTAAAGGTCGCCGTATAGTCAATCTCGTAATCCGTCGCGTTTCGATCCTCCGTCAAGCTCTCCGGCCCCGTGATGGTCATGCTGCCGGGGTCGCTCGTCGGCTGGACAATGGCCACAGCGCAGCCGTTGGCCGGCACCACCGGAATCGTGACCAGAATCGGACCCTTTGTGCCGGTTCTCCGCGCGGTGTAGACCTCGACAGGTTCTCCGGTAACCGGCGTCCCATCCTCCCTGGTCGCCTGGAGCAGGACGTAGACCGGAAGGCCGTCCGTCAGCTGCAATCCGCCGACGGTCATCGTCGCCGCACCGCCGCGCTGCACCCAGAACGTTGCCAGCGGCGCACTCCAGTTCTTCGCGCGCGCTTCCTGCGTCAGCGCACCGACGCTTCCCGCGCTGGCGTTACCGAACTTGACCGCACGGCTGCCCGTCGCGGGCGCAATGGTTTTTTGATCCTGTTGAAAATAGATCGCCGCATTGCCGAGCGTCACATCGTCGGAGACATACCGGTACCGCCCCATGTGCCCAAAGCCCTCGCTGGCAATGGCCAGGTCGTTGGATGCGCCGCCGTGCGTGTTGTTGACAATTTCGCCGCCGTGGAGCTGCACACAGGCCGCGCCGTTGCCGTAATCGCTCAGCACCAGTGCAATCCCGCCGCCGAAGGTCGTCGCAGCATTCTCCCGAATCACGCCGCCGTGCATGATAAACTGCCCGCCCCGCCGGACGTAGACGCCGCCGCCTTCCTCGGTGCAGGTATTCCCGGAGATTTCACCGCCGTACATCGTAAAAACGCCCGTGCAGACCATAACGCCGCCACCGGTCGATGCGCCCTTGTTGTTGCGGACAACCGCGCCGTCGTAGAAATTAACAATCTCCTCCTCACCCGTAGAGAAATCCCCATGGTTGGCCATGGAAATTGCGCCGCCGCGTCCTGTTACGGTGTTATCATAAATCTTTCCGTAAACATCCGCTTTTGCACCTTTTTGGACATAAATAACACCATAATAGCTCGTATTATCGTGAATGCGCGCTGCCGATCCGATCGTCAGGTCGGAGTGCTGAAGCTGCACAACGTGAGACTTCTTGCAGTCGCAGTTGACAATCTCACCGTTGATCGTGATATTGCTCCGTGGGAAGTCGACAGCACAGATTACATTGATGCCATTCACGCTGTCCAGATTGCGGATGCAGGAACCCTCCTGCATCTCAACCACTGCTTTCAGCGTCCGGATCGCGTCGCCCTGCCGGTCGGCTACGGTCTTGGTGTCCTCAATGACGCTCCCGCGCTCCATCACCAGCTTGCTCCCGTCCGTCAGGAATACCGCGGTCATGCCGCCGTAGTTGCGCAGACTCGCGCCGTTTCCCAGCGTGATCGTCCCCGCGCCGTTATAGCTTGCAATGATCGCATCCTGCACGAGCTGTATGTTCTGATATGCTCCGGTTACACCCGTACCATTGTTTGATGCATACTGGAATATCGTGCCCTCATGGATTCCGTCGTCGTCCAGAACGATCCTTTCCAGCCGCAGCGTAGAGTCGCCGATCTCCCCGTTCTCATATGCCGTCGCGCCGACTTCGATCAGCGCGGTATGATAATTGCCGCGCGCAGGATCTTGCACCGCGGCGATCCCGGCCACGCGCTTGACCGTAAAGATCGTGTCGCCAAGGCTGGTGATCGTCAGATGCTTGTCCCAGAAGCGCGCAGGCTCCCGCATCTTCAGATCACTCATCACATAAATCGTCGTGCTCGCGTGTGTCGGCGCAATCGAAACCGCCTTCGCCAGCGACGCCAGCGGCTCCTCCCGTGTGCCGGGCGCGTCGTCGCTTCCGCTGCTTGAAACATACAAAGCGCCGCTCTCGCCCTGTGCCGAGACCGCCGCGCAGAGCAGCGCGCAGCACACAGTCAGCACCGCCAAAAGTGCCAGTATTCGGATTCCTTTTTTCATCCCTTCTCCCCCCTTGTTTGTTGTGCAGGTAAAATTCCCCAATTCCCCCTGTTCTTTCCTTATACTATACCATTATATTTCGGAATTTTCAACAAACAATTTTGAGGTTTCCGTAAAGATTTTGTTGAGTTTCCACTTTGCAGCATCCTGCGGAATGCACGTTCCGCTCAAACGCAAAAGCGCGCGGCTCGTCCGCACGTAATCCTCCAGGGTGTATCCAAGAGTCTATTCTACGTAGAACATTATTTTCGTAATATACTCAGCTTCATTGCCTGTGGAAAGATAGTCGTTGATTGCGAACTCATAAGCGTCCGAGGTGATTTCCAGATGATGGACTCGGCAGTATTCCAATATCCGTTCGTATGCTTTTCCGATGGAAGGGTAGTCTCCCGTATGGTATGCAATCACGCATTGTCCGGCAGGCAGCTCGGTTATGCCCTCAGCAGCGCTTTTTTCAATGGGCAAAAAAGCATGGGACGCTTCTGTATATTGCCCCTGCCGTATGCGCTCAATAGGCACGACTGCTCCGCTTTGAAAGAAAATGGGAAGTCGCTCCTTGAAGGAGCGGACAAAACACTTTTTTGTAGCTATGCTGACCATCTCAAGCGTATAAGGTGCAGCAACCTCTTGAAGCAAAATATACTGCGGCTTTACCTTTTTCACAGACACGCCGCTGTTATGAATGGCGGCCGAATGTTCCAACTGCAAGCAGCGATGCTCAACTCTGCTTTTGATAAGCTGCAATTCCTGAATCTGGCTCTCAATACTGGCCAGCTGCTTTCGGAGCACCACAATCGAGCTATCAAGCGAATAGCTTTTCATATGCGCCTTGATTTCCTCAAGGGAAAAGCCAATCCTTTTCATAATGCAGATCGTGTCCAAATCGTCAAGCTGCTTTGCGCTGTAATAACGATAGCCATTCTCCGGGTCTACATAAGCAGGGCAAAAAAGGCCGATTTTATCATAAAAAATCAAGGCTTGCCTGGAAATATTCTGATGCTTGGCTAGCTCACCGATTGAGAACAGATTTTTCATAAGAACCCTCTTGACCTTATAGTTGCTATATACTTTATAATGATAGCATAAAACTGTGAACCCATCAAGGAGGAGCATGAAATGAAATCCCGCATGGCTGTCCTTTGGAGCAAATTGGCGGACGGACTGACAATCAGAAAAATACTGTTGATTATGCTTGGAGCAATGATATGCTCCTTTGGCGTTCACAACATCCACCAGCGCGCAAACATCACAGAGGGCGGCGTGATTGGCATGATGCTTCTTGTAGAGCATTGGCTGAAAATATCTCCGGCTTACATTACGCCCATACTGGATATCGCCTGCTATCTGCTTGCGTTTCAGTTTTTGGGCGGACGCTTCATCAAAATATCCGTTATTTCCACGTTCTTTGTGTCGTGCTTTTATAAGGTTTGGGAACTGTTTCCGCCGATGCTCCCCGACCTGTCGGGCTATCCGTTTGTTGCTGCCGTTTTGGGCGGCATCTTTGTCGGTATCGGCGTCGGACTGATCGTGCGGCAGGGAGGCTCCAGCGGTGGTGATGACGCACTGGCCTTGACGATCTCCCACATATCGCACTGGCGCCTATCTCGCTCCTACCTGTTTACGGATGTCGTAGTGCTGTTGCTGTCGCTCACCTATATTCCCGTATTGCGGATCGTTTTTTCCCTTGTTACCGTCACAATTTCCTCGTATCTGATTGACTGGATCAAAGGGTATCAATCGTCAGAAACGCCGCCTGAAAGCAGCGAGAACGCACCGCAGTTGGGAGAAGCGGCCGAACGCTGAGACATAAAACATTCTCTTTTGCTTTCGTCAGGAAGCATCCTGGTATTGCGAATAAATCCGCCTGCCACGCAAATTATAATCAGTTTAACCCCGTGCTGCGTAACGTTTCCCCTCCGCATCCCGCTGACCGCCGCTCCGTCCTTCGCGCCTGCGCGCACAGAGCACCGTGTCCCCCGCCTTCCCCCTTGACATTCTCCTCCCCCGGCAATATAATACGCACGATGGTTTGCATCGATCACGTGCCGCCATCTTACAAAACAGGGGAGCTTGCACCGGCAGGCTGAGAGGAAGCGCCCGCTTCGACCCTTTACCTGATGCGGATAATGCCGCCGTAGGAAGTCATAGCTTGATTTTTTACAGGAGACGTCCGCCGGGCGTCTCCTGTTTTTTTCTTTTGGAAAGGAGGAATCCGGGCAAGAACAGTTTTTTTCGGGCTGAGGGGGAGCGCCCTGAGCCTTCGATGACAGCGATGGGAAGCCGTGTTCCGGCGTGAGAGGAAGCCAATGAGCTTCGACCGCCTTCCGCGCAGGACCCTGCGCAATTTTCTGGAAGCGTCGCTGTTTCTATGCCCGTTTCCGGCCATTTTCAAAGGAGTTCTGAACATGAAAAAGACAAATATCAAAAAGCTCGCTCTTGCTGGCATTCTCTGCGCCGTTGCCGTTGTCGGCAGCCTGTTTTCCTTCCCGGTGTTCGGCAGCAAATGCGCGCCCGTGCAGCACATGGTCAACATTCTCTGTGCCGTCCTGCTCGGCCCGTGGTACGGCGTCGGTGTCGCGTTCGTCGCCTCTCTGCTGCGCAACATTCTCGGCCTTGGCAGCCTGATGGCCTTCCCCGGCAGTATGTTCGGCGCGCTGCTCTGCGGCATCGTCTACTGGAAGACGAAGCACATCGCGGCCACACTCGTCGGTGAGGTGTTCGGCACCTCGATTCTCGGCGGTCTCTGCGCCTACCCGGTTGCCATCTTCCTCATGGGCAAGAGCGCCGCAGACATCGCATTTTATGCCTACATCGTCCCCTTCCTCGTCTCCACGGCCGGCGGCGCGCTGATCTCCGCCGTCATCCTGTTCAGCCTGCAAAAGGCCGGCGCCCTCAGCAGGCTCCAGCTCCAGATGGCGCAGTAACCGCCAATTTCAAAAGAGACAGCTCCCCCGAGTTGTCTCTTTTCTTTTGCATATAGACGCTTTTTGAACCCGTGCTTTTCTTTCTCAGTCAGAAAGAAAAGAACGGATTCAAGCTGCCAGGAAAAGAAAGCAGGCACAGTGCCAACCGCAGTCCCAAAATTTTCTCAGAATCTTTCGGCCTGCATCCGCCCGCCGCGGAGGAAATTGCTTGCAAATTCAGTCGAAACGTGTTATCATATCTCACATCAACTGGGGAGCTTGTGCAAACAGGCTGAGAGTGGGCTGTATCGCCCAGACCCATAACCTGATTTGGATAATGCCAACGTAGGGAGATACGCAGCAGCCACCTCTTTGAGATCGCAGTCGCGGATATGTCTTTGTCGGCATATCCGCGCTTTTTCTTTGTTTTTCGCAGCCTTTCTTATATTTTTTTGCAAAGGAGATATCCCATGCTGGGTCAATATCTGGACAATGTGCGCGCCCGCGTGCCCCTCGTCCACAATATTACCAATTACGTCACGGTCAATGACGTGGCCAATGTGCTGCTCGCCTGCGGCGGCAGTCCGATCATGTCCGACGAGCCGGACGATGCCGAGCAGATCACCTCGATCTGCGGCGGCCTGAACATCAACATCGGCACGCTTCACCGCCGCAGCATCGACGGAATGTTCCGCGCCGGCCGCCGCGCCAATGCGCTCGGCCACCCGGTGCTGCTCGATCCGGTCGGCGCGGGCGCGTCCGATCTGCGCACGAGCACCGCACTCGACCTGATGCACGAGCTGCATCTCACCGCAATCCGCGGCAACATCTCCGAAGTCAAAACGCTCGCGCTTGGCAGCGGCACCACAAAGGGCGTTGACGCGGACGTGGCCGATGCCGTCACCGAGGAGTCCCTCCCCGCCGCCATCCGCTTTCTCCGTGATTTTTCCAAGCAATGCGGCGCCATTGTCGCAATTACCGGAAAAATCGACCTTGTCAGCGACGGCGACCGCTGCTATGTCATCCGCAACGGCCGCGCGGAGATGGGCAAAGTCACCGGCACCGGCTGTCAGCTCTCCGGCATGATGGCGGCATTTTTAACGGCAAATCCAGATCAGCCGCTCAATGCCGCTGCCGCCGCTGTCTGCGCCATGGGACTCGCCGGTGAAATTGCCTGGAGCCACATGGCCGAGGGCGACGGCAACGCAACCTACCGCAGCCGTATCATTGATGCCATCTATAACATGGACGGCGCAGCATTGAACCGAGGTGCAAAGTATGAACTGCAATAAACAAGATCTGCTGCTCTATGCCGTAACCGACCGGCACTGGCTCCATGGCCGCAGCCTGTATTCCGTTGTCAAGGAAAGTCTGGACGGCGGCGCGACGTTCCTTCAGCTCCGGGAAAAATCGCTCGACGACGCAGCGTTCCTCTCGGAAGCGAAAGAGCTGCAAGCGCTCTGCCGGAGCTACCGAGTGCCGTTCATCGTCAACGATAACGTTGACATTGCGCTGGCCGTGGACGCCGACGGCGTCCACGTCGGCCAGCACGATATGGCCGCGGGTGATGTGCGCGCCAGGCTCGGCAGCGATAAAATTCTCGGCGTCTCGGCACAGACCGTCGAGCAGGCCAAGCGCGCCGAAGCGCAGGGCGCGGACTATCTCGGTGTCGGCGCGGTATTCCCCACCGGCACCAAGGACGATGCCGCTCCGCTCAGCCACGACACGCTCCGCGCCATCTGCGAAGCTGTCTCCATCCCGGTTGTCGCCATCGGCGGCATCACGCTGGAAAATCTGCCGCAGCTTGCCGGCAGCGGCATCAGCGGCATTGCCGTTGTCAGCGCAATTTACGCCGCGGCAGACATCCCCTCCGCAACCCGCAGCCTGAAGGACGCCGTGCGCGCAATCGTGGAAGCATGATCCGGGGCGCAATTTTCGATCTCGACGGCGTACTGCTCGACTCGCTGAGCATCTGGTACGCGCTCGGCGCACGCTATCTGCGCGCACGCGGCCTGCGGCCGGAGCCGGAGCTTGGTCAAATTCTGTTCCCCATGAGCATGGAGCAGGGCGCGGACTATCTGCGCACGCAGTACCATCTGCCGGAGAGCCGGGAGGAAATTCTCGCCGCGTTCCGCGCGCTGCTGCAAGAGTATTATTTCTACGAGGTTCCCGCCAAAAAGGGTGCGGCGGAGCTGCTTGCGCTGCTTCAATCCGAAGGCGTTGCGCTGGCCGCAGCAACCTCGAGTCCGCGAGAGCACGTCACCCAGGCGTTGGAGCGCCTTGGCCTGCTGCCCTACCTTCAAGGGCTGTTTACGACCAGCGAGGTGGGTGAGAGCAAGCATTCGCCCAGGATTTATTTGCTGGCGGCAGGTGCGCTCGGCTGCGTGCCTGAGGAAACGCTCGTCCTTGAGGACTCGCTCTACGCGCTGCAAACCGCCAAACGCGCCGGTTTCCGCACCGTCGGCGTATTCGACGCAGCGGGAGAACCCGCGCAGGACAGGCTTCGCGCGGAAGCCGACCTCTATTTAACCAATCTGAGCGACTTTGCTGCGCTGCGGCATATGTCTGCGCTTTAAAGGCAACACCGCACAATTTCAAACCGGCGGCATATTGGGGGCACCACCTTATGTCGCTCAGGCAGTCTCGCGCAAATGCGCGGCGCTGCCGAAATAAAACCTTGCTGTGAAAGGAGTTATCATATGAAAACAGCATTGACCATTGCTGGAAGCGATTCCAGCGGAGGCGCCGGAATCCAGGCAGACATTAAGACCATGACCGCAAATGGCGTATACGCCATGAGCGCCATCACCGCCCTGACTGCCCAGAATACGACCGGCGTCACAGACATCTTCGAGACCACACCGCACTTCCTTGCCGAGCAGCTTGACGCCGTCTTTACCGACATCGTGCCGGACGCCGTGAAAATTGGCATGGTCTCCTCCGCTGCGCTGATCAGCGTCATCGCCGAAAAGCTGCGCCATTACGGTGCAAAGCACATTGTTGTTGACCCGGTTATGGTCGCCACCTCCGGCTCCAAGCTGCTGCGTGACGACGCTGTCGAGGCGCTCACCTCCGCGCTTTTGCCGCTGGCCGAGGTTGCCACGCCGAACATTCCCGAAGCGGAGATTCTCTCCGGCATGACGATCACCGACGCCGCCGGGATGGAAACTGCCGCCAAGGCCATCAGCGAACGCTATGGCTGCGCCGTGCTCTGCAAGGGCGGCCATCAGGTCAATGACGCGGACGATCTTCTCTGGCGCGACGGCGCCGGAACATGGTTCCGCGGCAAACGCATCCAAACTCCCAACACCCATGGCACCGGCTGCACGCTCTCCAGCGCCATCGCCTCCAATCTGGCGAAGGGATATGATCTCTCCACCTCCGTCGAACGTGCCAAAGCCTATATCTCCGGCGCACTTGCCGCAATGCTCGACCTTGGCCACGGTTCCGGCCCGATGGATCATATGTTCGCGTTGAAAGGAGCGTTTACCGAATGACCTCCCCGATTTTTGTTGCGGTTTTTACCGTTTGCTATCTGCTTGTCACCATCTGGCTCTGCCGCGGCCTGAAGCTGACCGCGCGCAACCTCGCCATGGGCGGCCTTACCTGTGCGCTCACGCTCGTGCTCGGCTCCATTATGATCCCGCTTCCCACCGGCGCGTCCATCACCTGCGGCTCCTGGATTCCGCTGATGCTGCTCGCGCTGGTCTATGACCCGAAGCTGACCTTCGTCACCGGCTGGCTCACCGGTCTGCTCGCCATGCTTCTGATTCCCGCGTGGCAGCCGGTGCACTGGGCGCAGTTCTTCGTGGAGCACATGGTCTGCTTTTCCTGCCTTGGCTACACCGGCATTTTCGGCAGCGACAAGCGCTGGAAAATCCTCTGCGGCGGCCTGCTGGCAATCTTCCTGAAGTTCTGGGCGCACGTTTTCAGCGGCGTGATCTTCTTCTCGCAAAACGCATGGGACGGCTGGGGCGCCTGGGGTTACAGCCTGACCTACCACCTGTCCAGTAAAATTCCCGAGGGTATCATCTCCCTCGCCATTGTGATGGTGCTGCCGCTCGGCGCACTAAAAAAAGCCGCGAAAGGAGCGTCCCGTAAATGAGCTTTCTGGAAACCTGCATTGCCGACAGCCTGTCTGTCTGGCGCGCCTGCCTGGAGACTGAATTTCTCCGCGGCATTGCCGACGGCACGCTCGACGAAGCCTGCTTCAAGGGGTACATCGTCGACGACAGCCTGTATCTGCGCGAATATTCCAAGGTCTTTGCCTGGGGAATGCTGCATTCGAGCGACACGGAAGAAATCCGCACCTACTACTCCATGCTCTCCTTCGTCAACGAAGCCGAGGACTCCACGCGCCGCTATTATCTGAAGCGCTACGGCCTGACCGACGAACAGATTCAGCCGCTCCCGTTCCGCCCGCAAAACCGCGCCTACGTCGACTTCATGCTGGGCGAAGCCGAGCGTGCTCCCGGCGCGGCCGAGTGCATGATGACCTGTCTGCCCTGCCTGATCAGCTACGGCTGGATTTTCGGCGAAATTCTGAAAACCGCGCCGGCAGCGCAGCAAAGCCCCTACGCCCGCTTCGTCAACGACTACGCCGGCGACCGCTACGACAGCATTTGCAAGGTCTGGGAAGCGTTCACCAACAAGGCCTGCGCAGAGCTCTCGCCGGAGCGTCAGTCCGCCTGCCTGAAAATCTTCCGCACCTGCTCCGAGCATGAGCTGCACTTCTGGGAGATGGCCGCCAGGCCGCGCACCGATCTGCCGTAAAATTTTTTGCGCTTTGCGCAACGTTCCCCGTGAATTCTCGTCTTTGAAAGCAGAACAACATAAAGGAGAGAATTTCCATGAAACGACTTCTTGCGCTTCTGCTCGCGGCAGCCTGTGCCGCGTCTCTGCTTGGCTGTGCCGCAAGCGATCCCTCCGGCAGCGTCACGCTCCCGGACTCCGTCACCGAGCTGGCCGCCCCGGAAGCGGTCTCTATGGCGAACTATCCGCGTGAGGACGACTACTACGATGCCAAAACCGGCGAATGGGATGACGATGCCTGGGATCGCGACTATACCGCATGGCGCGCGGATTACGACGCAAAGACCGCCGATCTGCAATCCGTTGACGACTACGCCGCGTATTTTCAGTCCGGCATCCGCACGCTGCTGTCCGGCGCGGGCGCGGAGAACCGCGTCTGCTCGCCGCTGAACGTCTATCTGGCTCTGGCGATGCTGGCCGAGGTGACTGACGGCAATTCCCGCGCACAGATTCTATCCACGCTCGGCGCGGACAGCATTGAATCGCTCCGCACCAAGGCTGCCGCGCTCTGGAACGAGAACAGTTGGGACGACGGACAGGTGAAAAGCCTGTTGGCCAACTCCCTCTGGCTGCGTGACGGCGACAGCTACACGACCGACACGCTCAGCCGCCTTGCAAACGACTACCATGCCGCGGCCTTTTCCGGGGAAATGGGGTCGGACGACTACAACAAGGCGCTTCAAGCGTGGATCAATGAGCATACCGGCAATCTGCTGACCGAACAGGCCGCCGGCCTTTCGCTCGACCCGGAAACCGTGCTTGCGCTCGTGTCCACGATCTACTTCAGCGCGAGCTGGACGGATCAATTCCAAAAAAGCGCCACCTCCGAGCAGACGTTTCACGCGCCCACTGGAGATGTGACCTGCGACTTCCTGCACAGCAGCGAAACCGGCACGGTCTACTCTGGCGACGGCTTTACCGCCATCCGTCTCGGTCTGCAGGGCAGCGGCGCCATGTGGCTGCTGAAGCCGGACGAGGGCGTCTCGCCCGAGGATTTGCTTTCCTCGGAGGACGCGATGTCATTTTTGACCGCAAATGGGAGCTGGTCGCAGACGCAGTACGCCGAAATTCATCTCAGCCTGCCGAAATTCGACGTCGCGTCCGATCTCGACCTGACCGGCTCGCTGGCAGCGCTCGGCATCACGGACGTCTTTGACGCGTCCGCCGCCGACTTCTCCCCGCTCAAGCCGGACGCCAGCGATCTTGCGCTCACACAGGCGAAGCACGCCGCACGCGTCAAGATCGACGAGGACGGCTGCGAAGCCGCGGCCTACACCGTGCTTGCAATCTCGGAGACAGCCGCGATTGTCGATCCGTCGATCGTGGAGTTCACGCTCGATGAGCCGTTCCTCTTTACGATCACCGGCCTCGACGGACTCCCGCTGTTCGCCGGCATTGTCAATCAGCCGAATTCCTAACTACATTCAGAACCAGCGCCCTTCCGGGCGCTGGTTCCTTTTTTCTCCCCATTTTCCGAAAATTCCTTGCATTCCGCCCGCTTTTTTGATATGCTATTCAAACGCGCTCCAAGCGCGTTTTGTCAGAAAGGACGGGATTCCGTGAACCGCACAACCATCGACATGACCCGCGGCACGCCTTGGAAGCTCATTATCTCCTTCGCCATTCCGGTGCTGCTCAGCCAAATCTTCCAGCAGCTCTATAACACGGTCGACACACTGATCGTCGGCCGGTTTCTCGGCGATGAAGCGCTGGCCGCCGTCAGCTCCTCCGGCCCGCTGATTTTGATGCTCATCAGCTTCTTTGAGGGTCTGACCATGGGCGCCAGCGTCACAATCTCGCGCTATTTCGGCGCGGGCGACCACGACCGCGTGCGCCGCGCCATCCATACCAATATCCTCGTCAGCTTCCTCAGCGGCCTGTTTCTCACCGTGTTCGGCGTGCTGATGACGCCGCACATTCTCCGCTGGATGGGCACCGACCCCGAGGTTCTCCCGGACGCCATCTCCTATTTCCGCTACTATTTCTCCGGTGTGCTCGCCGTCGTTCTCTACAATGCCTGCAAGAGCATTATGAATGCCCTCGGCGACAGCCGCCGCCCGCTCTACTATCTGCTGCTGTCCTCGGCAATCAACGTCGCGCTCGACCTGCTGTTCATTGCCGTGTTCCGCTGGGGCGTCTGGTCTGCCGCTGTCGCAACGACCATCTCACAGGCCATCAGCATGATTCTCTGCCTGATCCGTCTGTCCGGCAAGCGCTTCCAATACCGTCTGCGCTGGCGCGAGCTGCGCATCGACCGCGAGATGTTCAGCCAGATTGTCCGCTACGGCCTGCCCTCCGGCATCCAGAACTCGGTCATCGGTCTGGCCAATGTCATCGTGCAGTCCAACATCAACTCGTTCGGTAAAATCGCTATGGCGGCCTACGGCGTCTATGCCAAGCTCGAGGGCTTCGCCTTCCTGCCGATCACGAGCTTCACCATGGCGCTCACCACCTACACGAGCCAAAACCTCGGCGCCGGCGAACACGAGCGCGCCAAAAAGGGCGCGCGCTTCGGCATTCTCTGCGCCATTGTGTTGGCCGAGATCATCGGCGTCGTCATGTTTACGTTTATGCCGCAGCTCTCCTCCGCGTTTACCAAAACGCCCGAGGTTCTCGCCATCGCCACGCAGCAGGCGCGCACGATTTCGCTGTTCTTCTTCCTTCTGGCCTACTCCCACGCCATCGCCTCGGTCTGCCGCGGCGCGGGCAAGGCCTTCGTGCCGATGACGATCATGCTGCTCGTCTGGTGTCTGCTCCGCATCACCTATATTCTTACGGTCATGCACTTTGTCCATGAAATCCAGTACATCTACTATGCCTACCCGATTACATGGTCGATCAGCTCCGTCATCTACTTCCTATACTATCACCATTCCGACTGGATTCACGGCTTCGACAAGGAAGCCGCCCGCCGGTAGGCGCATGAGACTGTCAAAAAACGATGAAATGCAGGTTTGTGACAGAGTCGCAGGGGAAGCGTGAAGGGGGCAAAGAGTCCCCTTCGCGTTCAATCAAGCTGTTTTCAAACTTGATCAGTTTGAAAAACTGGACGGACAGCGGGGCGAAAAGACTTTTTCGACACGCTGATGCGCCGCGAAACAGATTGTTTCGCGGCGCATTTTGTTTCCTCTTGACAGGCGACCGTATTACAGCTATAATACGGTTGTAAACCGTACTACACAACTAATACGCTTTGAAAGAGCACATACGGTGGTGAAATAACCTTGGTCTCCTTCTCATCCTTTCGTGCGGTCAACGGGCCGCCGATCTATCAGCAGATTGTCGACTTTGTCCGGCGCGGCTGCGCCGCCGGTACGATTTCCGACGGCGACGAGCTGCCCTCGCGCCGCGTGCTCTCGGCGCTGCTCAGCATCAATCCAAACACCGTGCAAAAAGCCTTCCGCCTGCTGGAGGACGAGGGTCTGATCGAATCCCGCTCGGGCGCCAAAAGCTATGTCCGGCTCCGTCCTGCCAAGGCCAGCACACTGCGCGCAGAGCTTCTGCGCGACGATGTCCGCAGCGTCACCCGCACGCTGAAGCAGCTCGGCATCCCGCGGGAGCAAGCGCTGCATTTGATTGCAGAATTTTGGGAGGAGGAACCCTGATATGCGCCGTCACCTGAGTGTCTTTGCCCTGTTTTCGCGCCTTGCGCTTGGCAAGGTGCTGCTCATTCTCGCCGCGATGACCGCAGCCGAGTGTGCGCTCACCGCAGTGCTCGGCTTCCCCGCCGCGGCGCAGCCCGGTCTGTGGACGCTTCTGCTCGGCTGCTGCTTCGGCGCGGCCTATTTGGGATGCTGCTTTGCCTGCGCCGGCCCTGCCTCGCGGCGCAGCAGGTATGGCTACACCATGCAGCGCCTTCAGATCTCCGAGCGCTGGACGCTGCTGTGGCATATGCTGTCGGCGCTCTGCTGCCTTGCGCTGCTCTATTGCACGCAGCTTCTCGTTTTCTTCGCACTCACGCTGCTCTGGCAGCGCGGCGGATCTTCCCTCGGTCCGCAGGGCGTGCTGCTGCTCTGCTACCGCAGCCGGTTCCTCCACGGCCTTCTTCCGTTTGGCGACAGCCTGCTCTGGTGGCGCAACCTGATCTTCCTGCTGTCCGCAAGCGTCACCTGCGCCAGCGCGCAGCTCCTTGCGCGCTACCGAAAGCAGCAAATTTCCGCCGGCATGACGCTCGTCTACCTCGCTTCCCGCTTTCCGCTCCCGCTGCAATCCAGCACCAACGCCGTGCTTTCCATCATCGTCTGCTTTGTTCTCACACTGATTACGCTCGGCGGCGCCATCGCCAGCGCCCACAACGGCGAAGGGAGGGATTCGTATGAAGAAGCAGAAACTCCGTGAGCTTGCGCCGCCGGGCGCCAATTTGCGGCAAACGCTGGTTTTCTGCGCCGGCATCGCCGTGGCCGCCGTCCTGCTGGCTTCGTTTTTCCCATTCCTTATCTCCTATGGCAATGCGCGCAGCCAGCTCTACGAGCTGCGCTATGGCGTGCGGGTGCTCCGCAGTAATGCGGTAATGCTGCCGCTGGAAGCGCTGCTGTGCCGCAGCTTTGCGCCATATTTCGGCGCGGTCGCCGCGTATCTTCTGATGATTGCCGCAAACTACGCCTCCTTTTTCCGCCCCAGCCGCTCCATTTATCTCATGCGCCGCATTCCTAGCCGCTGGGAGCTGCTAAAGCGCTGCCTCCCGCTCCCATTTTTCGCGATTTTTGTCTGTTTTTGCTTCGCAGGGGTCCTGATTTGTCTCTGTAATCTCATCTATTTCCGTGCCACGCCGGAGGTGTGTATTCCGGCCGGCGTCCGCTTCACGTTCTGGAGGGCATTTTAATGATTGAACTAAGCCACGTCAGCAAACGCTACGGCAAAACACTCGCACTCGACAATATTTCCTTCTCCGTCGGCTCTGGCGAGCTCGTCGGTCTGTTCGGCGAGAACGGCGCAGGCAAAACAACGCTGCTCAAATCTATCCTCACGTTCCTGCCTTATCGTGGCACAATCACGCTCGACGGTGAGCCGGTCACACGCAAAAATATCGCACGATTGTCGTTCGCCACCTGTGAGCACAGCTTTTTCCCCGACTGCACAGCCGACGCGCACCGCGATTTCTATGCCGCGCACTTTGTGCGCTTCCGTGCTGAGCGCTACCGCGGCCTGATGGACTTCTTCCAATTGCCCACCCGAAAGCCGCTGCGCAGCTTCTCCACCGGCCAGCAGAACCAGTTCGAGGTCATTCTGGCGCTCTGCCAGGGCGCGGACTATATTCTGATGGACGAGCCGTTTTCCGGCAACGATGTTTTCAACCGCGAGGACTTCTACAAAGTCCTGCTCGGCATTCTCGAGCCGCAGGAGACGGTCATCCTCTCCACGCACCTGATTGAGGAAATCTCCGGCTTCATCAGCCGCGCTGTGCTGCTGCACCACGGCAAGCTCGCCGGCGATGTGCAGGCCGACGCTCTGGCTGAACAGGGCGTTACTCTGATGGACTACCTGAAATCGCAGCTCCACTACGAAGCCGACCGCGTCAGCCGCGCGCTGAACGACATTGCCGGGAGGACTGCGGCCATGCGTAAGTACCCGATTGCCCTGCTGTCGCTGCTGCTCGTATTCGCGGTTGGGAGCATCTTCGCCGTTCGCGCGCTGGACGCGCCGATTGACGCCGTCGGCTACACGGAGACTGTCGTCTCCGGCGATCCGTCCGCTGCCGCAGGCCTTTGCGTCGGCCTGACCGAGCAGCTCCGCTACCACCTCCGCTGGGACAGCAGCATCCGTCTGACTGACCGCGACTACACGGCGGAAACTGCCTTCTCCTTCCACGAGAGCACCTACTGGCAGAATGACGTTTCCGGAGAACAGCGCTTGTTGCAAAGTCTGGAGATCTACGACGGCCTGGATCTCGGCGACACCTTCAGTCCGCTGAACGAAGCGCTGAACACGCTGGCGGAGCGAGCCGCGCCCGCATCCACCGCCACCGCAAGCATCCGTCTGGCCGATCTCTACGATTACTATCCCCTGGACTTCACCATTTTTCTGCCGGACAATGTCTACGCCACCTCCAACCTCACGGCCAGCAGCGTCAGCGACCGGGAGCGGGCGGTGCTTGCCCAGCTCGACGCCTATTTCCGCATCCCGGTGCTGGACAACCACTACTATCTGCTGAGCGTTGACAAAAACGCCGACGGCTCGACCGGCAGCAGCAGCGCCGGATTTGACGACGAGCGCGGCGACAGCTTTTCGTTCTGCTCCGAGTCCGTCCTTGGCGACGACGCGTTCTACTTCTGGTTCTCCAACCGCACCTACAAAGACGCCGTGGTCGACACCAGCCTGATTCCCGGCGGCTATGGTCTCTACCGCCTGCCGTTCGGCCAGTCGAACCTCAACCCCGACACGCCGGAGCTGATGCAGGGCGACGTTTTCCCGGAGCAGATGACCACCATCTACACGCTCGACCCCTCCGCGCGCATTCTGCACCTGTCTATCACGCCGGACAAGCAAACGCTGCTCCTGCAAACCATAGAGGACGACTGCTACTATCTCACGGTGCTCGACGCGCCGTCCGGCGCTGTGCGGCAAAAGCTCCCGCTGCTCACAATGCGCTCCGACGAGTTGGCGCGCTGGTCGGAATCGGTCGACGGTGAGAACTTCCTGTTCATCCGCCCTTTGGAGACCGAATTCTTCCTGCTCACGCCGGACAGCGACGGCCAATGGTACATCACCATCGACCACCACAGCACCGCATTGGAGCAGCAGGAGGATTTTCTCCCATGGTACACCTCGGCGTCGCGCGCCCTCGCATTCGATGGCACGCGCCTTGCCATTGTCGGCACCAACCGCCGCGGCACCGCGCAGTATCCGGCGCGGCTCTACGAGAGCTGCGGCTTCTATGCCGCAGTCTATACGGCGGACGGCCTGCAATATTACGGCCGCTACGACAGCACGCTCGACGCGGCCAACGCCGGTCTCAGTAATTCTGACAATGACCTCATACAGCCTGCCTACTATTGTGACCCCACCGCAGTCTGGCAATAAAAAGACCCCGGATGGCTACCATCCGGGGTATTATTAACATTGTTCCAAGCTGCGGCGGATAAACTCCTCCGTCATGCCGCTTCGCAGTTCACAAATGCGGCGCAAATCCTGCAAAATGTCGCGCTGCATCCCCTCCATAATCCATGCGCTGATCTCCCCGAAACACTCGCTGCGGTAAAGTCTCACGAGCAGCTCCCGGTCGTGCGGATTCATCTTCCGGTCGCCCACCGCGCTTTCTACATACGTGCGCATCAGATGATCACATAGGCGGAGCAGGCTCTCAATATAAATATCCCGGCTGACAGAATCGTAGATATGCAGCACGGCGCGCTTATGCTCCAGCGCAAACTCCAGCGCCGTGCGGAAGCAGTCCTCCATGGAGCTCATGCACTGGCTGTTTTCAATGATCGCCGCCGCTTCCTCGCGGATCACCGTCTCCAGCAGATCCGGGATGTCCCGGTAATGGTTGTAAAACGTCTTTCGGTTAATGCCGCACGTCTCCACGATCAGCTTCACCGTGATCTCGCCAAACGGCTTTTCCTCCAGCAGCGCCAGAAAGGTCTCGCGGATTGCCCTGCGCGTGTACCCCGCCATCGTCCCACCTCGCTTTTCTTACAGTCTAGCACAAAACCTCCGAAAACGCAATCTGCCCGCCGTGCCACATTCGTGAAAACTTGACCATGTTCCTTTCCCATCTCTTGTGCTATACTGTGTGTTGTATTGGTACGAAATTCAAGCTGTCAGGAGGCTTTCTTATGCGTTCCACAAACCCACTCCGCATCGCCAAGACGGGCTATCTCATTCTCTCGGCGCTGCTCATTCTGGTCGGGTTCGGCCTGGCGTTCTTCTCCGATGTCTTTTACCCGATTCTCGGTGTGCTGCTCGGCATTCTGTTTCTGGTGTTTGGCATCGTCAAGCTCGTCGGCTACTTCTCCAAAGATCCCTACCAGCTTGTGTTTGAAGCGGATCTCGTCGCCGGGATTCTCTATATCGTGTTCGGCCTGATGCTGCTCCTGCGAACCGAGCGCACCATGGCGCTGTTCGGCGTTGTGTTCGGCCTGATCCTGCTGGCCGACGGCCTGACCCGTGTGCACATCGCACTCGATGCCCGTCCGTTTGGCATCCGCGCCTGGTGGCTGATCCTGATCGCCGCAGTTCTCACCGCCATTCTCGGTGTCGTGCTGCTGTTCCACCCCGGTGAGGGCACCAAGCTCATGACCCAGCTTCTCGGCATCTCCCTGATGGTCGACGGCATTATGAACGTCAGCACCATCCTCGCCGCCGTCAAGATCATCCGCAGCGCCATCCGAAAAAACGACGACAACGGCGACGACTATGAACTCGTCGACGACTGAGAAAAACCGCAAAAGGAGGAATTTGCCCCATGAATCAAACCTCGGAAGCCAGCGGCGCTTCCTTCATGGAAAAGCTCGCGACGTTCATCGTCGACAAGCGCAACCTGATCTTCCTCATCACGGTCATCCTGCTGATCTTCTCGGCGTTCTCGCGCAATTGGGTCGAGGTGGAAAGCGACCTCACCTTCTACCTGCCCGAGAATTCCGGCACCAAGCAGGCGCTCAACGTAATGGAGGATCAGTTCATCACCTACGGCACAGCCAAGGTCATGGTTGCCAACGTCACAAAGGACGAGGCCGACACGCTGCTGGACACGATCAAAGCTGTCCGCGGCGTGCAGATGGTCGACTATGATGACACCACCGACCACTATAACAACCTTTCGGCGCTCTATTCCATCACCTTCGACGCTTCGGAGGACGACGCCTCGTGTCTCGACAGTCTCGACGCGGTGAAGGAAGCGCTCTCAGCCTACGACGTCTACGTCGACACCGATCTCGGCAACTCACAGGCGGAGATCATCGACCACGAAATCAGCATCATCATGATCTACGTCGCGGTCGTTATCGTCGTTGTGCTCCTGTTCACGTCGGAGACCTACGGCGAGGTGCCGGTTCTGATTCTGACGTTTGTCGTCGCGCTTGTCGCCAACCAGGGCACAAACTACCTGCTCGGCAAGATCTCGTTCATCTCCAACTCCGTCACGAGCATCCTGCAATTGGCGCTTTCCATCGACTACGCCATCATCTTCTGCAACCACTTCAAGGAGGAGCACCGCTTGTTCCCGATCCGCGAAGCGGTCATCGTCGCGCTGAGCAAGTCCATCCCCGAGATCGGTGCAAGCTGCCTGACCACGGTTGGCGGCATGGTGGCGATGCTGTTCATGCAGTTCAAGCTCGGCCCCGATATGGCCATCTGCCTGATTAAGTCGATCGCGTTCGCGCTGCTGTCAGCGTTCCTTGTGATGCCGGGTCTGCTGATGATCTTCGGCCCGCTCATCGACCGCACGGCGCACCGCAGCTTCATCCCGAAGATCTCCGCCGTCGGCAAGATCGACTATGCCACGCGCTTCTTCATCCCGGTGATCTTCCTTGTGCTCATCGTTTTCGGCTACAAGCTCTCGTCGAACTGCCCATATGCCTACGGCTACGGCCTGATCTCCGCACCGAAGCTCAATGAAACGCAGATTGCGGAAAATATGATTGATGAGACCTTCTCCTCGGAAAACATGGTTGCGCTTGTTGTCCCTGCCGGGGATTATGACAAAGAGCGCGCCCTGCTCGAAGAACTCGGCACCTACGACGAGGTGGAGTCCTCCATGGGTCTGACCAACATTGAAGCCATGGATGGCTATATGC
>CAKUJA010000022.1 GCA_934661135.1 uncultured Oscillospiraceae bacterium | reverse complement strand
TTCTTTCATCGCTCAGTCCTCCAGCATCAGGCGCAGAATTTCCACATCCGTATCGCACATTCCGTTGTGCGCCAGCGAGCCGACCGTCGAGATCGTCTCCTCCACATTTTTCTTCACAATGCCGTCGCCGGAGAGGAACTCGTTGCCCTGCATATACATCTGATAGCCGAGCAGACCGGCATCCACTGCCGACGCGATCTTCGCCGCACAGGACGCCTTCGCGCCATCGCAGATAATGCCGGAGTCGATCGCCATCGCGTTGACCAGCGTATGCTTCACCTCATCCAAGCCGCCGCCGTTGAGGTAGGCAATGCCCGCCGCCGCAGGAATGTCGCGCAACCCGCCCGTATTCGGCACCACTACGCTCTTCACATTTTTGATGATATTGCTGCTCACCCGTGCGAGAATGCGCTCCGGCAGGCAGCCAAGCACCTGCCGGCCAACCGCCGCAGCATATGCCAGCGCGATCGGCTCTGTGCATCCCATCGCGGGAATCAGTTCCTCCCGCAGAATATCAATATATTGTTTATATCTTTCTACTTCCATATTGAAACTTCCTTTCTTTTCTCCTGCGGCATCAGAAGTTCCACGCAAAGCTGTCCTCCGTAATATCGTAGATCTGGCTGATCTTTTCCATCTTTGCCGCAATCTGCATCAACAGTTTTTTGCTCGGATTGTCCTTGAAGTATCCCACAAGCTCGTCAATGCGCTCCACGCGCTTGTAGATCGTGTTGCGGTGCAGTGACATGGCTTCCGCAACCTCGTTGATGTTAAAATCGAGTCGAGTCAGCATATCGAGCGTCTCAAGCAGACAGCCGCCGCTGCGGTTATTATACTTTTTAAGCTCCTGAATCGTGCTGCGATAGAAATTCTTCATCAGAGAATTGCTCCAAATGCTGCAAATCAGGTGATAGTCCATATAGTCCCGATACCAGTAGACAATACTCTGCGGGTCGAGGTTCCGCCCGATAATCATTGCAAACTTGGCTTCCTGGAACGCACTGGAAATATCTGCCAAATCGTGGCACGGCCTGCTAACGCTGATCTTAAAGCTGCTCTCACCGGTATCCGCGCTGATGTGCGCAATCATCGCATTCAAATAATCCATCAGCGTTGACTTTCCAAACGGTCTTGTCTCCTCAATAATCAGAACGCGGTGGCTGAGATCCGCCGTCGCCATGGAAAATGCCGCCGGCGCCGTGCAGCACGCGTGCTGGAAGTACTGCGGATCGTGCCCGGTGTACTCTATCGAGATCACATGGCGCGTCATCCGATATTCCATACCACCCGCAACCGCCAGCGCGCGGATTTGGAGCGGATTGTCGATGTTTTCCTCGCGCAGAATCGACAGATATAGCGACTGCTTCGTCACGTTCGAGAGCGTCGCTGTCATCGTGGTGCAGGAAATGCCCATCGAGATAAACGGAATCGCTTTTTGCACCATCAGCAGGTCTCGCGAGGAAATCGGCCGTTCCTGCCGTCCGTGGAGCATCAAGACACCGGGGCCATTTTTCTGGCAGTCGATCGTGAAGATATAGACCACAACACCGCCGATCAACGTCATATAGAAATCGTGCGTGGAAAAGACATCATACTGCCGCTCGCGCAGCATCCCCGTCAGATTCAAAATGCCCAGGCTGTTGTGACGGACAAACGGCTGAAAATTCTTGCCGCTTGTAATGTCCACGGCAAAGTGCAGATGCCGCGTCAGCAGCGTTTGAATATCCAGAACCGTATATTCCCCCGAGGTAAATTCCTTTAACTCAGTCTCATAGGCAATCATCGCTGGGTCGCTCAAAAGCGACGCTTCAAACGAGCGTTGGAACAGCAGCACACTCTCATACGATTCTTCCTCAGGCAGCACCAGCAGAATCAGATCCGGATTGCGATAATTTCGGACAAATTCCTCTAGCCACGGAACCCGGCGGCAGATGCCCGCTTCAAAAAACAGTGCAAGCACGTGCTGCGAAATCAGCACATCGCAGACCTCGTTCAGTGTGGCGCTATCCGGCAGGAAATGCGTCTCCGTGACAACCAGCAGCGACGACGCTTCAATCTGCACCGCGCTGAGCGTCTGTTTGCTGTCGAGAATGCGGCGAATCGGGTAGGAGAAGAAGCGGTAGCCGTCGTGGTGGACGCCCTGCATCCACGGAAAATCGGAAATAATCATGCCGCACCTCCTTAGCTGAACAATTGCTGCAAACGAACCGCGATTTGCAGAATAAAATAATCGTTTGTTGAATGGAAATCCATGCCGAGCAGCTCCTCCAGCTTTTCAATGCGCTTGTAGAGCGTATTGCGGTGGATATAGAGATAGTCGGCTGTCTGCTGCATATTGAAATCGAACATCGTCAGCGCACGCAGCGTTTCGATCAGCGCAGTTTTATGCTCGGCGTCATAAATCGTAACGCGGCGGATAATATCGTTGTAGAGTTTGGAGACAACCTTGTTGTTGATCGTGCTGGTCAGCAGATGGTAGATGAAATAGTGCTCGTAGAACGCCACTGCCTGCTGCGGATCAAACATCTTGCCATACCGCAGTGCCGCTTCCGCTTCGGTCACCGTGCGCGGAATCTGGCTGAGATCCTGTGCAATCGTACTCACGGCCACGCGCAGAAAAACGTCCTCGCTGCTGGCCACAGCCGCAAGATCCTGAATGGCGTTTTTATACTCACACTGTAAAATACTCTCGTCGTTCAGCTCCAGCACTGCGAGCGCCGGATCCACCGGATAGACCTTCGAAAAGCATCCGCTCTGGTTCTTTTCCAGCTCATGCATGAAAAGAATCCCGCAGCGGACACAGCTCATCGGGTCATTTCCTTCTGTCTCCAACTCCACCGTGACGCGATTGTGCTCATACGGCAACCCGAGCGCGGCCGCTTTCTGCCGGAGGACGGTGTTGTCCGTGAGCCGGCCGCGAACGAGCATCGTCATCAGGTCATTTGCATCAGCCGCCTTGTTGTCCAGCTCACTGACATTCTGCATAATTGCAATTGCCAGCTCCGGCAGCAGATAGTCCACCAACAGGTCGACCGCGCGCTGATAATAAATTCCCGGCGTATCCTTGTCCTGTATAATCAGATAGCCAAGACGTGCGCGCGGACTGTTGACCGCGAAATACGTGTAGGTGTTGCCCTGAAACTGTGTCTGGAATGTGTGCGCAAGCGTATTGCGCCGCGCCTGCTCATAGAGCCTGACGTCCTCAGCGTCATTCCCGGCGCGCATCAGCAGATCCGCCTCTTTGATATACACCGTGCTTTGCAGGTGGAACCGCCAGGAGAGCGTCTGAATCCACGTTGGAATCTTGTTCTGGTCGTGGAAGCTCAGGCGCAGCGAGTCCTTGAAGATCTGCAAAATATGCAGCGCATAGGCGTCCGGGCCGTCGATCGCGATGTTGATCGCGCGGATCAGATGCTCGCTGTTCGCGCAGTCGTAAACCAGCACCGGTGCCTCGATGCTCTGCATCTGCTTGGTGTAGAGCTCAAAGAACCGCCCGCTGCAGCAGCGGTGGTGCAGCAGAATTCCGGCGACACGGATGTCCTTCAGCGGTTTGATAAAGTCGTCATGTTCATACGTGTTCCAAAACGTCTCCCGAATCATCAGAAGATCGCCTTCCCGCAGTTCGTCTATGTTTTTCCCATTATAAAATACCACACGGCGAAACGGATTGGTCACCAGATCCTCTCGCACCACACATTTGAGATACGTGTAAGACAGGCTCAACTGAAAGAGATCCGAAACAAGCATTGACCACAATTCCTTTCCTGAGATTGCTGACTTTATTATACCGCACCATTCTTTTTCTGTATAGTTATTTGCCCTCCGCTTTCTGAAAATTCGCGAAAAAAGGACATCCGCAGCCAATACTCCGGATGTCCTTTTCCTGCCTTTGGCGGAGCGCCGAGACGCTGCTGATCAGCCGTTGATTTCCGCAAGCCGGATACAGGCCACACTGTGTGTCGGTGTCACCTCTGTCAGCGGCACGTTGCCTTCCATACAGGTCGGCGTGGCATATGGGCAGCGATGTGCAAAGCGGCAGCCAGGTTTCGGATTGATCGGGTTAGTCACCTCACCCTTGAGCACCTGCATCTCGAGCTTCCGTTTCAGGCTCGGCACCGGGATTGCACTCAGAAGTGCTTTGGTGTAGGGGTGCTTTGGATCGTGGAACAGTTCTTCCTTCGATCCCCGCTCCACACATTTGCCCATGTACATGACCATGATCTGGTGCGAAATGTGCTTGACGACCGACAGGTCGTGCGTAATGAACATATACGTCAGGCCAAGCTCCTCCTGCAGGTTCATCAGCAGGTTGAGGATCTGCGCCTGAATCGAGACGTCGAGCGCGGAAACCGGCTCGTCGCAGACGATAAACTTCGGGTTGACCGAAAGCGCACGCGCAATGCCGATGCGTTGACGGCGGCCGCCGTCAAGTTCATGCGGATAAGCATTCGCATAGCGGCGCGCCAGACCGACGGTATCCATCAGCTCGCCGACACGAGTATAGAGCTCTTTCTTGTCCGTGCAGACGTTATTGACAATCATCGGCTCCGAGATGAGCTGTTCCACCGACATACGCGGGTTCAGGCTGGAATACGGATCCTGGAAGATCATCTGCATCTGTGTGCGGATCGAACGAAGCTTTGCACCCTTGAGCTGCATCAGGTCGGTGCCTTCGTAGAGAATCTTGCCCCCGGTCGGATCCTGCAGGCGCAAAATGGCGCGGCCGAGCGTCGACTTGCCGCAGCCGGACTCGCCGACGACGCCAAGCGTCGTGCCCTGTTCAATCTTCAGATCGATGCCGTCAACCGCGTGCAGGTAACCCTTCGATGTCTTGAAATACTTTTCAAGTCCCTGTGTTTCAAGCAGAATACTCATTTCTTCGGCACCTCCAGAATGATCTTGTTTTCCTCCACTGCATCGGCGAACAGGAAGCACTTGATCTGATGCGTATGGTCGGAGCAGAGACCCGGCCGCGACGTCCGGCATTTCTCCGTGGCGTGCGGGCAGCGCGGTGCGAAGCTGCATCCCTCGGAGACCACCGTCGGATCCGGCATCAGGCCGTCGATCGGTGACAGGCGCTTCGTCTCTTTTTCCAGATCGGGAATCGAACCAAACAGGCCAACCGTGTACGGATGGTGATTCTGACCCTCAAAAATATCCTGAACTGTGCCATACTCGATGATTTCGCCCGCATACATAACCGCAACGTTGTCACACGTCTGCGCCACAATGCCGAGATCGTGCGTAATCATAATCATCGACGTCTTTATGCGCTCCTTCAGCTCCTTCATCATGACGAGCACCTGTGCCTGAATCGTCACATCGAGCGCCGTCGTCGGCTCGTCCGCGATCAGCAGCTCCGGCTCACAGCAGAGCGCAATTGCGATAACCACACGCTGCTTCATGCCGCCGGAGAACTGGTGCGGATAGTCGCGCTTTCTGGCCGCGGGAATCCCAACGAGTTCCAGACAGATATCGACCTTTTTCTCCAGTTCCGCCTTGTTGAGGTTTTCATGGTTATGCAGCTTCAGCGCTTCGAGAATTTGCTCGCCAACGGTGCGCGTCGGGTTGAGCGCGGTCATCGGATCCTGGAAGATCATCGAGATCTTATCGCCGCGGATACGGCGGATCTCCGAAAGCGGCGCTTCAAGCAGGTTCGTACCTTCAAATTCGATGCTGCCCTGCACAATGTGGCCAGTCCGGTCCGGCAGCAGACGCAGAATCGAGAGGGCAAGCGTCGTCTTGCCTGCGCCGGTCTCGCCGACGAGACCAAGCGTTTCACCCTTGTTCATCGACAGCGTGACGCCGTTGACCGCATAGACAGTTGAAAGGTCGGTGCGATACACGACCTGCAGGTTGTCGATGCTGATCAGTTTATCATTTCCTTGACTCATATCTGACCTCCTTAATTCCGAACCTTCGGATCGAGTGCATCACGCAGTCCGTCGCCCATCAGGTTGACAGACAGTGCCGTCAGCACAATGCACACACCCGGGATGTAGATGAGCCATGGGCAAGTACGCATGAAGTCCTTTGCCGTGGAGAGCATACTGCCCCATTCCGGCGTAGGCGGCTGAACGCCCATACCGAGGAAGCTCAGGCTGGCCGCCGAGAGAATCATGTTCGCCATGCCGATCGTGGTGTTGACGATAATCGGGCCAATCGCGTTGGGGATGATGTACTTCACAATGATACGCGCGTCGCTCGTGCCGTAGCTACGCGCCGCTTCGATGTAGTCGGACTCGGAGACCGTCAGAATCGTCGAACGAATCAGGCGGACGTTGCCGGGCACCGTCGAAATGGTCAGTGCAATACAGAGGTTGACGAGGTTCGATCCCAACGCCGCCACAACCGCCAGCGCCATCAAAATCTGCGGAATACACATGAACACGTCAAGCACACGCATGATGATGTTATCAATACGGCCGCCGTAATAACCGGCAATGCCGCCGAGCACCGCACTGATCAGCAGTGAAGCCACGCTGACGATCAGCGCAACGGAGATCGAAGCGCGAGAGCCGTGGACAATTCGTGCAAAATAGTCACGGCCGAGGTTGTCCGTACCGAACGGATATTCCGCGCACGGTGCAACCGTCAGGTCGCTGCGGTTTGTCTCAATCGCCTTTTCATATGGGACGATTACGTCCGCAAAAATCGCAACCAGCAGAATCAGCGTAAAGATCGCAAGGCCAAGCATAGCAGCCTTGTTCTTTTTAAAACAGCGCCAAATCTCCTTAGCCTGAGAATGCTTGCGAACCGGGGTTTCCAAAACAATATCTTTCATGATCTGTCCCCTTTACTTGGAATACTTCGCCTTAATGCGCGGGTCGATGACCGCATACAGCAGGTCAACCAGCAGCACAACGATGCAGAACATCGCAGCGATAAACAGCGTACAGCCGGTCGCAACCGGAGTATCCTTCTGACGAATTGCGGAGACCAGATAGCTGCCGAGACCCGGGATCGTAAAGACCGTCTCACAGACGACCGCGCCGCCAAGCAGCGCGCCAAAGTTGGAACCCATAACCGTAACAACCGGCAGCAGGGCGTTCTTCAGCGCATGACCCCAGATGATTGCACGCTCTTTCGCGCCCTTAGCACGGGCTGTGCGGATATAGTCGGCGCGAATGGTTTCGAGCATCGTCGTACGCATCAGGCGCATCAGCGCCGCGCCATGCACCAGTGCCAGCGTAATCGTCGGCAGGATATAGCCCTTCCATGTATCGACGCCCATAACCGGCACCCAGCCAAGCTTCAGGCCGAAGTAGAGAATCATAATCATGCCAAGCCAGAATGCCGGGATGGCCGCGAGGAGCATACAGACGACCGTGGAGGCGGTATCAATCAATGAATACTGCTTGACTGCCGAAAGGACGCCAAGTGAAATGCCAATCAGTGCCGAAAGCATCATGGAGCTGAGCGCGAGCTTCAGCGTCGTCGGGAACCGGTTCATAATCTCGTTGATAACCGGCTGGCGGGTCTGGTAGGAGATACCAAAATCAAAATGGAGAACAATATTTTTGACAAAGTTGAAAAATTGTACCAGAACCGGTTGATCGTACCCCAGCTCATGGTTCAGCGCGTCGATCTGCTCCTGCGTAACGTTGCCGGAGAGGATGATGGACGCTGGGTCACCCGGCGTCAGCGACATGATCAGAAAAATGATAAACACGACGCCAAGCAGGATTGGGATGATGAGCAATACTCGTTTTGTGATGTATTTCAGCATATTTCTCCTCCTGAACTTGAAGAAAAGAAGATGCGGAAGAATTGTTCCTCCGCATCTTCCTTTTACTTATAGATGGCGATTACGCTCTTAGTTTTCCCAGGACAGGGAATCGTAGCGAATCAAGGAAACCGTCGGATAGACATCGCCGATGTTCAGGCCGGTGGTATAGACAAAGATCTGCGGATCGTACCACAGCGGGATGTACGGGCACTCGTCCTTGATGATGCCGTACGCTTCATCATAGTATGCCTGTCTTGCATCCGTGTCGATGGTGGTAGCAGCCTTCTGGAGCAGATCCTCGACTTCCGGATTCACCCAGCGGGCGAGATCCATCGTGCCGATGCTGTCAGCGTCAAAGTAGTAGTCGTTGATAGCGGCGTCAACATTGACGAGGTAACCAACGCAGGACGTCGTGAAGTTGCCCTTACGGACTTCGGACAGATACACGCCAGCCTCCATGACGTTCATCTCAACCGTGATGCCGATGTCGGCCAGGCAGGACTGAACAGCTTCCATGACAGCCTTAGTGGACTCACGAATGGTAGCGGTCATGACGGGCAGGCCTTCGCCGTTCGGATAGCCGGCTTCTTCCAGCAGAGCCAGAGCCTTTTCCTTGTCATAGGTGTAGTTGGTACCATTCTCGGTGTAGCCGAAGGTGTTCACGCCGAGCATCGCGCAGTGCGGCTGAGAGCCAAGGCCGTTGGCCGCAACCTGGTTGATGTAGTCATAGTCGATTGCATAGGAAATAGCCTGACGCACCAGCGGGTTGGAATAGCCTTCCACCTCGGTGTTAATCGGCATAAAGTAGACCTTGGTCGGGTCGGACTGCTGAACGGTGACGTTCGGGTCAGCCTGAAGAATCTCGATCTGGTTGTTCGGGACGTTGGTGAAAATGCCGACGAGGTTGATGTCGCCGTTCTGAACAGCAACGGACAGGGCGTTGGTATCCGCAACGATCTTGAAGTTCAGGTGTTTCACGCTGGGTTCGCCCTTGAAGTAGTATTCGTTTGCATCGGTGTAGACGCAGACGCCTTCTTCATAGCTGACGAACTTGTACGGGCCGCAGCCGATCAGGTTCATCTGATATTCTTCATCAGTGTGGCCTTCCGCGATGTAGGACTCATAGTAAGCCTTGTCGTGGATAAAGAGCATCTTCGCGCACAGTGCGAGGAACGGAGCGTAGACGTCCTTCATGTGGATGACAACTTCGTAGTCGCCAGTGGCCTCAGCGCCTTCAACATAGGTGCCCCAGTCGGCAGCCAGGTAGGATGAGCCGATTGCACGCTCGACGGAGAATACAACGTCCTCTGCGGTGACGGGGTCGCCGTTGGAGAACTTCACGTCGTCTCTCAACTCGAAGGTGTAGGTCAGGCCGTCCTCAGAAACGGTCCAGTCCTTCGCGACGTTGGCAACGACAGTGCCGTCGGTGTCAAAGTCAAGCAGCGGAGCCATGATAGCGAGGCAGATCATCTGGTCAATGCCGTTGTTGGTCATCATGGAGTCAAACGTGGTGGGGTTGCCGGAAAGCGCAACGGCAACAGTGTCGCGGGTCGCGCCGGTCTGCTCGGCATCCGAGCTGGTGTTTTCGGTGGTGTCCGCAGTGGAATCACCGGTGGTTTCGGTGCTCTGGCTTGCGTCGTTGTTCGTCGTCGTGTCCGTCGTCTTGCTTGTGCAAGCGGTGAACAGGCTGAGAACCATGACCAGAACCAGCAGCAATGCAACTGTCTTTTTCATATTGTCCTCCTTTGTTTCTCTAGCGGTAAGCAGCCACGGTGCAATGCACCGTTATGCTCTGCTACTTTAATATAAGTTACTACGTGTCGGTTTTTGCGGCAATGGATTTTCGCACACTATTTGACAGGCAATTTGAGCATCTTGCATTCTTTGCCTGTTCAGCGTGCATAAACGCTGTATATTCCGTATCTATATGTTTTATACGGCGACGGATCAATCGGTGCAATCCAAGTCGGGCAGCCCTTGAGTTTTCCGTCCAAAACCTGCTGCAACATCGTAATAATGTTCTCAATATCCGACGGATTCATTGGGAACAGCAGCCGGTGTGCCGGATAAAACACACGGATTCCGTATTTTTTATTCAGCAGAGTTTCAAGGCCTTCCTTGACGCCCTGCACACTCTCATCGCCCATCAGCAGGAAATACGGCCCACAGAGGACGCTGTCTCCGCCAAACAGAATGCCAGTTTCCCGCTCAAGGAACACCACTGACCCCTTGCTGTGGCCGGGCAACGCAATCGTCTCGATTTTCCGCCCGCCGAGATCAAAGACGTGCCCATTCTCCAGCGGCAGCAGCTTTTCCAGCGCCGCCGCGCCTTGTCGCGCTTCAATGCAGGGGGCGTCCGCGCGGTTCATATAGGCGCGCTCACAAAAACGCAGTCCGCCCGCATGATCAAAGTGCCCGTGTGTCAGTGCCACGTCGACCGGCAGATCGGTCAGCGACTTTGCTGCGGCATAAATGTCGTTGTAGCCGAATCCCGCGTCGATCAGCAGCGCCCGCTCCTGCCCGATAATGAGGAACATCCGCGTAAACTCCTCGCTGATGCTCCAGATGTTGTGCTCCAGCTTTTGAATGTAGAACGGCGACGTCGCCTTGGGATCCTCTCTCTGATAGAGCAGCTCCATCAAATCGACGCCAAACAGCTCTGCAGTCACATCATACTCCATCCGGTCGTCATAGCGCAGCGCAAATGCATGGCTTCGCCGTGCCGATTCCTCTGAATCATACCAGACATTCACCGCGCCTGCAATCGTTCTCGGCGGTTTGGACGAAAATACCAGCAAAAGCTGCGTCAAACCCTGCACGCGGATCTGTTCCTCCAGCGCCGCAAGCTGTTCCGGCACGAACTCCCGCTCCGCAAGGATAAACAGCGCATTGCCCTTGCAGATTTCGCCGCATGCGAACTTTTCCAGCGCATCGACCAGCGTCGTACAGGGTACCGTCACGCCGCGCATTCCGATCATGTTTTCCGGAATGCTCAAAAGGTCGATCGTCACACCCTCCGGCGCAACGTTGCCATACAGTCGCATCTCGCGTCCGTTTTTCGCAGCGTAGGCATCCAAATCCGCCTGACAGAAGATTTCATGTTTCAGTTCAGCGAGCATTGCTTTGTCCCCTCTTTCTTCGGGAGCTTGTTCACCTGATATGGCACCGTGAATTCTCGGCAGCCAAGCTCCTCCGCGATCGTCGTCTCGCCGTTGGCCACCGCCAGCATATAGTCAAACAGCCGCTTGCCAACCGACTCCACCGGCTCGCCTTCCAGCACGCCGCCCGCGTTGAAGTCGAAGAAGTTCCGCAACTTTTCATAGCGGAACGGATTGCCCGTCAGCTTCAATACCGGCATCAGCGCATTACCGATCGGCGTACCGCGCCCGGAGGAAAACACCGTCAGATGTGCACCGCTCATCGCAAACGCGCTCGTGTTCAGCGAATCCGGACCCTCACAGTAGTTGGCAATCACCCAGCCGCCGCCGTGCGGCACCGGCTCACCCAGCTCAAGGATTCCCTCCAGCGGCACATGGCCGAGTTTTTTCACGTTGCCCATCGACTTTTCAACCAGCGTCGTAATGCCGCCGGCCTTGTTGCCCGTCGTGGGGTTGACACTTTCAATCGTGTTTCCTGTGCGGCACAGGTAGCTCTCGCGCACATTCTGCACCATTTGCAGCAGCGCCACACCCGCTTCGCGGCTTGCCGCGTTGTCGGCGAGAATCTGCTCGCTGCCCGGGAATCCCGAGATCTCCGACAGCACCACCGCGCCGCCGTTCGCAGCCACAATGTCCGACATCGCGCCGATCGCCGCGTTGCCGGAAAGCGCCGTCGTCCAGTCGGAGCCGCCGCACTGCACGCTCACGACCAGCTTCTCAAACGGCATCTCCACACGCTCAAGCGCCTGCGCCTCCTGCTGCATTTCGCGCACCAAGCCGACGCCCTTCTCCACGGCGCTTTTCATGCCGTCCTCATCCTGAATGACCAGCAGCTCCGTGCGCTTACCGGTCTTTCGGATCTGCTCGCAGATATAAGCCGTGTTGGTCTGCTCACATCCGAGCGATACCACCAGCACGCCGCTCACATTCGGGTGGCAGCCTGCGCGGATCAGCGCAAGCTGCGTCACCGCCGCGCTCGCCGGCGACTCAATGCAGCCGTGGTCATGAATCACCGGGCTTGCCCCGGTCTGCTCACAGATTTTCGTCACCACTGTGTTGCCACACTGTACTGTGGAGAGCACGGCGACCAGATTGCGAATACCGTAGCTTCCGTCCGACCGAAGATAGCCTTTCAGCGTCATTTCGCCGCGTCTCCTTCCATAAACCGTGCCGCATATGTCCGGCAGAGCTCCTCCGTCACATCCTTGAGGTTATGACAGTGGACGTGCTCGCCGCACCGGATGGTGCAGCTTGCCTGTCCGATCGGAACGCCGTATTTTTTCACCATTTCTCCCGCGGCAATGTCCCTCACCGCGGCTTTGTGCCCCTGTGGGATGTCCTGTGCCGCAGGGAACGCCGTCCTGCCGCTGTCGATCATCTCGCCAGCCGCGACGTCCTGCAAAATGACAACCACATCGTCCTCCGCGCATACGCTCCAAGCATTTACCATCTTACCTCCTCCTAGCGTACCAGTTCACAGATCTGCGCAGCCGTCATCCCGGCCACGCCCATGCGCTCCGCCGTTCTGCCCACAGTCATGTAATCCACGCCCGTAATCAGACTGATGCAGGTAATCACTGCATGGATGGCCGGCGTCGGCACGCCGATCGTATCCGCGACCGACGCGTAAGCGGTCAGTGAACCGTAGGTATCCTCCCGGCAGAACCGGTGCTCCAGCGTCGACGGCGCCATGATGCCCGCATACGCCTTGCACCCGGTCACGCAGTCATAGAGTGTCTTGCCGTCCAGTCCATATGCCGCGCGGAGTCCCTGCACCGCGCCCGCCACCTGAATACCAAGCGCCGCAGCCAACGCAACGCGCTCGTGATCCACCGCTTCGCAGAGCCGCGCAACCGACTGCGTAATGCCCTGCGTATAATACTCAAACCGCTCGCCGCAGTCAATGCGGTTGGCGTTCATCAGCATCGGCACGCAGTGCAGTGCCGCGCCCATGCTGCTCAGTCCCGTATACAGGATGTTTTCCACCGGCGTCAGCACCGGGAACCACGGCTGAAGCAGTTTGCCAACTTTCTCCGTGTCTGCCGCGTGCTCCGCCGCAAATCTCATCGACTTCTTCAGTCCCGAATGGAACACAGTTCCGTCCGGTGCCATGCGGCAGGTATACATTAAATCTGCCGTCTCCGCAACGGTCACGTCTGCCGTGCATCCCGCGCGCTTCAGCGCGGCGTGGAACGCAACGCTCCCGAGGAACATTCCGGGGTTCAGGACAATCACTTGTCCATCGCGGAGCACCGGTGCAATCGACGCGGCAACCGCGTCATGCGCGTCTGTCGTCGTCACGACCATCACCACGTTCGCGTCCTTCGCGACCGCAGCATTGTCCGTCGTCAGCAGATCGGGCGTCCCCTCCAACTCGATCTTGCCGGTCAGTCGGATAGAACCCGCCTGCTGGATGGTTTCGATCGTTTCTGCATTCCGATCTGAGAGCGCAACCTGCGCGCCCTGCGCCTTGAGCTCCGCGGCCATGGATTTACCGCCGCAGCCGGCGCCAATGACTGCAAATTTCATCGCTTACCTCCTGTTAACCCTCGGCAAAATCATGCAGTACCGCGCAGTTGAGCTTCATGCACTTGATGAAATCGTCGATATAGATGTTTTCGTTCGGGCCGTGCATATGGGACTCCGCATGGTCAGAGCCATACGCCACTGCCGGCACGCCAGAATCGCGGCACAGCACAACCATCGCCGTCGTGGCCGGGAATACGCGGTAAACCGACGGCTTCACGCCGTAGATCGCTTCGGAATTCCGGATGACCGTCTGTGCCAGCACGGAGTTCGGGTCGGTGCGGTACGGATCCTTGCCGCCGCAGAACTTGACCTCAATGTCGGTGAAGCCATGACGGTCTAGGTGCTCACGGATGAGCTTCTGTACCTTTTCCACAGTCTGACCCGCCACCAGGCGGATATCGATCTTGCAGCTCGCCTCGCAGGGCAGCACGGTCTTGCTGCCGGTGCCGGCGTAGCCACTGGAGATCCCGGAGACGTTCAGTGCCGGCTCGTAGATATATTTCCGCTTCAGCTCCGTACCCGTACGGCCGCCGATGAAGCTCGAAACACCCGCGCTGGCCAGAATCCGCTGCTCGTCAAGATTGAACTCGTTCAGATATTCGGTGTCGACCGCAATCTCCGGCAGCACATCGTCATAGAAGCCGTCAATCGTGATCTCATCCTTCTCGTTCTTCATCGTGCCGAGTGCCCACACCAGGCGCCACGTGGCGCTGGGGATGATCGCCGCGTTAGAAGAATGGATGTCGCCCTTGATCTCCTTGCAGTAGAGTTCCAGATTAACCATGCCCTTGTAGCCAAGGCTGACCTGGTTCGAGCCGCGGTTGATGTCACGGCTGCCGCCTTCCCAGATGACGCCGTCCGTTTTCAGCAGTTTGCCGTGCTCCTTGACAAACGGTTCAAAGTGTACGGAACCAACTTCCTCCTCGCCCTCAATGAGGAACTTCACGTTGACCGGCAGCTCGCCGTAGACCTTCTTGTACGCGTCAACGGCAAACAGCCGCGTCAGCAGGCTGCCCTTGTTGTCCGCCGTGCCGCGCGCAAAAATCTTGCCGTCCTTTTCCACCGGCGTAAACGGATCCGTGTTCCACTCGCTCACCGGATCAACCGGCTGCACATCATAGTGGTTGTAGAACATCAGGGTCTTATTCTTGCCGGTGTTGATCTCGCCGAACACAATCGGGCTGCCGCCGGTTGCAAACTTCTGCGTCTTGGCGCCGATGGCGTTGAGCTGCTTCTGCACCATGGCAGCCATTTCCTCAATGCCGAGGTTCTGCGCGGCAACGCTCGGCTGCGCACAGAACTGCTTCAGAACCGCAATATACTCGTCCTTGTGCTCCTCAATATAGGCATATACCTTGTTCATCTGTTCCATTTGTGAACCTCCCGCTCTACTCATTCCACTTCGGCGAAGTCATGGATGACCGCCGTACTCAGCTTGATGCCGTTGAAATAGTCATCCAGATACACGAACTCGTTCGGCGCATGGCAGTTCGAGCCTTCGTTGTATACGCCGAAGCAGACTGCTGGAATGCCGGTCAGCTCGCAGACATGACCCATGCCGCAGGAGCCTGCCATGTTCAGCAGCACGCCCGGCGCCATATGATAGACGTCCTCGACGTTCTGGATGACCGCCTTGGCCAGCAGGGAATCCGGCGAACCGCGGAACGGGATCGTCGAATGGCCGGGCACAACTTCAATGTCGGTGAATCCACGGCGGTCGAGATGCTTGCGGATCAGCTCCAGCAACTCCTCCGGAGACTGGTTCGGGACGGTACGGATGTCCACCTTGACAACCGCCTCGCTCGGCAGAATCGTCTTGCTGCTGTCGCCGGTGTTGCCACCGTTGAAGCCTTCGAGGTTAAACGACGGCTCCAGATACAGCTTCTCCTTCAGTGGCATCCCGGTGAGGTTGTTAATGAAATCCTTGCGGCCGATCTCGGCGCGCATCGCGTCCTCGTCATACGGGAAGCGCTCAACAAAGCCGCGCTCATAGTCTGTGACCGGTGCGACGGAATCATAGAAATTGTCGATCGTAATCTCGTCTTTTTCGTTCTTCATGGAGTTCAGCGCCCACACGAGCCGCCAGATCGGATTCGGCAGAATCGCAGAGTAGAGCGCGTGCATCTCTGACTTGACTGTCTTGCAGCGCAGCTCAAACGTCGTCACACCCTTGACACCGAGCGCCACGTGCAGCGGGCCATGGTTGAGCGACTTGCCGCTTCCTTCCCAGATAATCGCGTCCGACTGGATGCGCTGGCGATTCGCTTCGATAAACTCATCGAGATGAACGGAGCCGATCTCCTCCTCGCCCTCTGCCACAAACTTCACGTTGATCGGCAGTGTGCCGTGCACGTGCAGATAGGCGTCGATTGCGCAGTAACGGGACAGCAGGCTGCCCTTGTTGTCCGCAACGCCGCGTGCCACCATCTTGTCCCCGACAATCGTCGGCTCAAACGGGGGCGTATTCCACAGCTCATAGGGTTCCGGCGGAACCACGTCATAGTGGTTATAGAGCGTCAGCGTGCGCTTGCGGCCAAAGTTCAGCTCGCCGCAGACAACCGGGTTGCCGCTCGTCTCCACGAGCTCGCCGTTGCCGCCGAGATCGCTGATCGTCTCACGAACAATCTCCGCCATCTCGCGCATTCCCCAGTTCTGCGCCGAAACACTCGGCTGCGAGCAGAACTTTTTCAGGATGTCAAGATATTGCTCCTTATGTGCATCTATATAGTCCCATACCTTCTGGACGTCTTGATTTACCACGTCAATTCCTCCTTTTTCTGCTGGTAATCCAATAATACTTCTCACCATCTCATAGTTTAGCGCAAACTGCACCGTCTTTCTATTTGCATACGCACAACTGTTTCGGAAATAAAAGAGCACCTTGCACATATCAAACGCAGTCGCATTATGGTATATATGTAGATGGCGTATTTTCACGCAAAAGGAAGAAGGAGAACTATGGACACAATCAAAGACATCAGCGCGTTTGAGGTCGTCGGACCGATTATGATGGGGCCGTCGAGCTCCGGCACCGCCGGAATGTACCGGATCGGTGCCGCTGCCCGGCAGTTTTTTCCCGGCGAACCCAGCGCCATTGATTTAAAATTCACCCCGCGCTTCGGCACTGGCTACCTCGGCTGCCGCAGTCATTTCGGCCTGCTGGCCGGTATTCTCGGCTACTCGATCGTCGACGAGCGCGTTCCGCAGATCGTCCAGATCTGCCGCGACCGCGGCATCGCCGTCACCACCTCCATGTTCCGCAATCCGCTTCCGGATCACGCGCTCACCGTCGAGGTCACGCTCGAGTCCACCAGCCTGACCCGCCGCCTGACCGCCACCTCCATCGGCGGCGGCACCATCCGCGTCGACCGGCTGAACGACTTCCCGGTCACACTCTCCAACCAGCAGGACTATTGCTTCGTCCTCTGTCCCGCGCAGTCGCTTGCGCAGGTCACGGCGCTGCTCGGCTCCATCCCGTATGAAACCGCGGTCAACGGCAGCGACGCGCTGGCCTATTTCGCGTCCACCCCTGCCGCGCCGCTGGACGAGCTCCGCGCACTGGCCGGTGAACAGAACGTCATCTGCACGCAGGCCTTCATCCCGCTCGGCTCCCAGCCGCACGAGCCGCTGTTCACCACATTCGAGCAGCTTGTTGTGCTCAGCGAACAGACCGGCAAGGATGTCGCCGAGCTCACAATTGAATATGAGATAGGTCGCTCTGGCCGCACGCGCGACGCAATCTGGGCACAGATGGCAGAGCAACTTCAGATTATGAAGCGCGCCGCACACGCCGGACTCACCACTGAGATTCACCCGCTCTACGGCTACAACGACGGTAAATCCGGCAAGCGGCTCTACGCCGCGGCGCAATCCGGCCGCACGCTGGGCGGCAAGACGCTCGGCACCGCCATCGCCACCGCGATGGCCGTCATGGAATACTCCATGGCGCTCGGCTGCATCGTCGCCGCGCCGACCGGCGGCAGCGCGGGCATCGTGCCCGGCGCGCTGCTCACCGTCCAAAACGAGCACAGCTATTCCGACGATCAGATGATCCGTGCCCTGTTCGTTGCGGCGTCCGTCGGCATCATCATGTTCTATAAAGACGTCAGTTTCTCCGGCTCGCAGGGCGGCTGTCAGGGCGAAGTTGGCGTCTCCTCGGCGATGGCCGCAGCCGCGCTCGGCTATCTCGGCGGCGGCAATGCGGCCACCATCGCCAACGCCATGGCGCTGACGATGAAAAACATCCTCGGCCTGATCTGCGACCCGCTGCGCGGCTGCGACGAGGTTCCCTGCATCAAGCGCAACGGCATCGGCGTTGCCAATGCCTTCTCCGGCGCCGACATGGCGTTGGCCGGCATCACGAGCTTCATCCCGCCCGACGAAGTTGTCGACGAGTTGCTCGCCACCGAGAAGGCCATGCCTGTCTCCATGCGCGGCTGCACCGACGAATCCTGCGGTGCCTGCAACACAAAAACCGGCCGCGTCTCGTGGGCAACGACGCAGGCGAAGGCACAGAGCGTCATTCTCCCCGAGCGCGAATAAGCGCCGGTTTTGACGGTTTGCACAGCTTCTCCCCGCAAAGATGTGCGCTTTTCCATTGCTGATCGCCGTGGGCAGAAGTATTATGAAGGAAGAACGGATCATAATGAGCCAAATTCAGAAGGAGGACTATTTAATGAGTACGATTGCTTTTTTCGGTCTCGGCGCAATGGGCGAGCCCATGGCTGAGCAGCTCCTCAAGGCAGGCCACGAAGTACACACCAGCGTGCACCACAGCCGCGAAGCAGCCGACCGTCTGGCCGCTGCCTACGGTCTGAAGATCTTCGACACCGCCGAGGCTGCCGCCTCCGGTGCCGACTATGTCATCACTATGCTGCCCGATGATCCCGAGGTCAAGGCTTTCCTCATCAACGACGCTTTCGCAGCCAGCCTGAAGAAGGGTTGTTGCATCATCGATATGACGTCTTGCACCACGGAAGCGATCTGCGCCGTAGAAGCGTACTACGCACCGAAGGGCATTTATGTTGTCGACGCGCCGGTCAGCGGCGGTGTCCGTGGTGCAAAAGCCGGTTCGCTCACCATCTTCGGCTCCGGCACGCCCGAGGCCATGAAGCTGGCCAAGCCGCTGTTTGAGGTCATGGGCAAGGAAGACGCCATCTATGATCTTGGCAAATGCGGCACCGGTAAGGCGTTCAAGAACCTGAACAATATGCTCTACCTCATCAACCTTTCCGCCGTTGCCGAAGCACGTCACATCGCCGTGGAAAACGGCCTCGACCTGACGATGCTCCGTGAGGTTATCTCCAAGAGCTCCGGCAACTCCGCCTGCGTCAACTTCTTCGACCGTCCCGAGGTTGTCAACCGTGTCTATCAGCCTGCAGGCTTCTCCCATGGTCTGGCTCGCAAGGACGTCGGCAACGCGATCAAGCTGGCCAAAAAGACGCCCACTCCGATCGCACATCTTGTCTACGATATGATGCTGCGCAATGGCCCCAAGCATGACAAGGACTCCGTCCTCGCCGTGCGCGAAATGATGGCCATCGACAGCGAAGACTAATCAATGAGGTGATACTATGGCAGACAAAAAAGAAATTGAAGCGTTGAAAGACTCTGCGCTGCTGATGCGTAAGCAGATCATCGAGCTTTGCCACAACTGCGGCCCGATCCATCTCGGTGGCGACCTTTCCTGCGCAGACTTTATGACCGTCCTGTTCCAGCACGTGCTGAACGTCCATCCCGAAGATCCCCAGTGGGAAGGCCGCGACCGCGTCATTATGAGTAAGGGTCACGGCTCTGCTGCGCTCTACCTCGCCATGGCCAACCGCGGTTACTTCGACCCGCAGGAACCCATCACCACCTACGGCAAAGCCGGCACGCACTTTGGTGGCCACCCCTGCCGCCGCGAGTGCCCGATGCTGGACGCTTCGTCCGGTTCTCTAGGTCATGGTATGCCGATCGGCGTCGGCATCGCACTGGCTGCAAAGATGAACAAGGATACCCACCGCACGTTCGTCATTCTTGGCGACGGTGAGCTGGATGAAGGCTCCAACTGGGAAGCGGCCATGGCCGCCCACCAGTACAAGCTGGGCAACCTCGTCGCAATTGTCGACCGCAACCGTCTCTCCCTCGACGGCTTCACTGAAGAACTGATGGCGCTCGATCCTCTGGACAAGAAGTGGTGCGCATTCGGCTGGAACGTCAAGGTCATCGACGGCAACAGCATTGAAACGCTCGTCGAAACGTTCGACAACCTCCCCGCCTACAACACCGATGTCCCCACGGTCATCATTGCCGAGACCACTAAGGGCAAGGGCGTCAAGCGCATGGAGAACAAGCCGATCTTCCACAGTGGTTCCATCAACGACGAGCAGATGGTAGAAGCGTTCGCAGAGCTGGACGCCGCAAGAGCCGCAGAGAAGGAGGCATAAGCAATGTATAAAGCAAAAGTATTTCCCGCCGGCAGCCACCCTGTCGCAAACTCCCGCGCCATGTGGCAGCAGGCTTTGACCGATATCGGCACAGAAGACGAGCGCGTTGTCGCCCTCTGCGGCGACCTGAGCCGTTCGATCTGCACCGACCAGTTTAAGGCGACCTTCCCCGAGCGTTTCTTCAACACTGGCATTGCCGAGCAGGACATGGTCGGCATCTCCGCCGGTCTGGCGCTCAAAGGCAAGCTTCCCTATGCCGTTTCCTACGCAACGTTCGCTACCATGCGTGCTTGCGAGCAGTTCCGTACCGACTGCTGCTATCAGAACCTTCCCGTTCGTCTGATCGGCTGCGCGGGTGGTCTGACCGGCGGAGGCGCAACGCACTCCGGCATGGAAGATGCCGCAATCGTCCGCGCCATGGCGAACTCTACCGTTGTCTGCCCATCTGATCCTTCCATGATGGCAAAGGTTCTCAAGGCTTCCCTGATCCATCCGGGTCCGATGTACATCCGACTGTCCGGCGGCCGCGGCGAAGAGCTGATCTACGACGGCGAATACGACTTTGAGATCGGCAAGGCCATCGAAGTCCGTGAGGGCAAGGATGCTACAATCATCTCCTTCGGCGCTGTCCTGACCGACGCTCTGAAGGCTGCCGAAGCGCTCAGCAAAGAGGGCGTTGAGGTGCAGGTCATCGATATGCACACGCTCAAGCCGTTCGATTCCGAAGCGGTTGTTGAAGCCGTCAAGCAGACCGGCCGTATCGTCACGCTCGAAGACCACAACATCATCGGCGGCCTCGGTTCTGCCTGTGCAGAAGCCATCGCCGAGAACGGCCTGAGCTGCAAGTTCAAGCGCCTTGGTATTCCCGATTGCTACTGCCACTTCGGCCCGAGCAGCTATACGCACAAGACGTATGGCTACGATGCCGACGCTGTCGTCGCAGCGGTGAAGTCTATCCTTTAATACTTTTACATGAGGCAGTAGCAATACTGCCTCAGATTCTTAACTTGGAGGTATCCCCTTGAACTACATTGATGTGCAAAACGGCGCACCGTGCGCCGCACAGCAGGACACGCCCGCTGTCCAGTCCGGCGAGGTTCTGGTGAAAGTATCCAAGCTCGTTCTGTCGCAGCGCAGCCTGCGCCGCGCTGCAAATGGCCAGGCGCCGGCGTTCGGCTTCTTTGGCCATGTCGTCAAGGCCAGCGGCGAGCTCAAAGAGGGCGAGGGTGTCACCGCCCTGCCCTATCTGGCCTGCGGTAAGTGCCCGGCCTGTCTTGAAGGCCATCCTAATGCCTGCGAAAAGCTGCAGGTCTTTGGCCGCGACCTGCCCGGCTTTGCCGGGAAATATGTCGCCGTGACGGAAGCTGCCGTTATTCCCGCAAGCTCCGAAAAGGCCGCTTCCGCCCTGCTCTATGCCGAAGCGGAAGAAGCTGTCCGCTGCAGCGGTCTGCGCTTCAACCAGCGCGTTGCCGTCTCCGGCTCCGACGCGTTCGCCCGTCTGCTCGGCACGCTGAGCCTGCGCGCCGGCGCCGCTTCCGTTGTTTTCTTTGTCTCCTCCGAAGCCGAAGCCGCTTCCATCACCGCCGCCGGCTTTGATGCACAGGTTTCCGCCACAGCTGACGAAGCCAAGGCCGCAGCCGCAGCCATCACCGAGAAAAAGTTCTTCGATGTCGTCTTTGAAACCGTCGGCACCGAGATCTCCGCGCTCGTGATGCTCGCCGTCGCCAAGCGCGGCAGTACCTTTGTCATTCTCTCTGCACCGGAGCAGGCGCCTGTGTTCCATATTGCCACCGCGATCCGCAATCAGGTGGCCTTCCGCGGCTGCCAGTTTGCAACCGAGCTGACCTTCCGCCGTGTCCTGCGCAATCTCGACGCAGCTGATGCCGCCGTTGCCGCCTGTACCGAGCAGTCCGCAGACCTCGCGTCCGCTGCCGCTGCGCTTGCCGCCGGCAAAGATGTTACAGTCAGCCTGTAATATCCATCCGTTTTGAATTCTGGAATAACAGGAGAGGTTTACCATGAAAGCATTTGTACTGACAGGCCCGAGCATGGGTGAAATCCGGGATCTTCCGATTCCCGTTCCGCAACCCGGCCAGGCGCTCATCAAGGTTTCCTACGCTGGCATCTGCGGCGGCGACCCCGGCCATTTTGCTGCCAACACCATGGGCGGCGCACCGGATAAGAACATCATCTTCGGCCACGAGCTCTGCGGCACGGTTCTCGAGATCAACAATCCCGACAATCTGCCCTGCCGCGTCAAGGTCGGTGACAAAGTCACGGCCATGCAGTCCAACCCCTGCGGTGTCTGCGAGCAGTGCGGTGAAGGCCGCCCGAGCGTCTGCACACCGGTCTACGGCAGCAAGCCGCGCACCAACGGCTGCGTCTGCGAATATGTCGTCCGCAACCTCGACCGCATCTTCAAGTTCAACGACGATGTCGACCCGCGCATCGGTGCCATTGCCGAACCGCTCGCCGTCGCCTGCTTCGACGTCAAGCACAGCGGCATCAAGCCCGGCGACACCTGCCTGATTACCGGTGCCGGCTCTGTCGGCATCCTCATCGGTCTAATCGCTCGTCTGACCGGCGCTTCCCGCGTCATCTTCGCAGAGTTGAGTCAGAAGCGGATCGACCTGATGCGCGAATTCGGCTTTGAAGCCTACAACTCCGCCTCCGACAACATCCCCCAGATCATCCACGACACCACCAACGGCCACGGTGTCGATCTCGTCTTTGAGGTCTCCGGTGCCCAGCCGTGCTACAACATGGCCTTCGAGTGCGTCCGCTATCACGGCACCGTCGTGCCGGTTGGCCTTCCCGTGCCGAACCGCGCAATCGACTTTACCAAGATTCTCGACAAGCAGCTCAATATCGTCACCGTCAACTCCACCCATCCGGACAGTTTCCTCGATTCCACCACGGTCATCAACCGCGGCGTCATCACCAAGGAGCTCGACCGCATCATCACTAGCGAGTGGCCGATTGAGCAGTACATCGAAGCGCTCACTGAATCCACCAACAAAGCTGGCGACAACATCAAGATTGTCATTCGGATGTAATTGATTGGAGGAACCAAACTATGATGAATCTCAGTGGCTCGTGGGTCGCCATGCCGACCCCATTTACCGAAGACGACAAAATTGATTTTAACGGCTTTGAAACACTGATTAACCGTCAGATAAAGTACGGCACCTCCCAGCTTTTCATCATGGGTTCCGCCGGTGAAGTCACCCTTCTGACGCAGGAGGAAAAGCACGCGATTGTCAAGGAAGTCATCGCCATGACCAAGGGTCGTATCCCGGTGTTCTTCAGCGCAGCCGCCTTCACGACCGACGCTTCCATCGAAATGGCCAAATATTGCCAGGAAGCCGGCGCCGACGGCGTCGTGTTCACCGTCCCGCCCTATGTGCTCATCAACCAGCACGCTGTCATGTCCCACTTCGACGCCTGCATGGGTTCCATCGACATCCCCTGCGGCATCTACAACAACCCCTCTCGTCTCGGCGTTCAGGTGCGTCCGGAGACGATCAAGGCACTGAGCGACAAGCATCCGAACTTTGTCGTCGACAAAGAAGCGCTTCCGAGCGTCGAGCAGCTTGTTCAGGTGCAGCGTCTCTGCGAGGGCAAGGTCAAGATCATGTGCTGCGACTATCCGCACTATTCCATCCTGATCCCGACGCTTGGCATCGGCGGAACCGGCGCCGCCAACATCGGAGGCAACATCATCCCCGAAGAAGCCGCGTCCTATTCCCGTCCCTGGAAAAGCATCCAGATCATGGAAGAATGCCGCCGCGACTACTTCCACTGGTTCCCGCTGCTGCAAATGCTCTACACATTCTCCAACCCGGTCTGCATCAAGGCCGCCCTCCGCATCCTCGGTCTGCCCGGCGGCCACCTGCGCGCTCCGTATGAGGAGTTCAGCGGCAAGGGTTTTGCCGAGCTCGAGAAGATGATGGACGAAATGGGCGTCATCGCCAAGTACGGTCAATAAGGAGCAGCTATGAAAATCATCGTCATCGGTGGCACCGCCGCTGGTCTGAGCGCCGCGTCTAAAGCCAAGCGTCTCGATCCGTCGGCTCGACATCACGGTCTTTGAGCGCACCGACTACATCAGCTGCGGTGCCTGTGGTCTGTCCTATTTCGTCGGCGACATGATCCACGAAGCAGACGATCTTGTCTCCCTGTTCCCGGCAGATGTTGAAAAGCGTGGTATCCACGTCTTCACGCACCGCGAGGTCACGAAGATCGACCGCACTCAGAAAACCGTCACCGTCCGCGACCTCGACAGCGACGCGGAGGAGACCTGCGCCTATGATAAGCTCGTCATCGCAACCGGCGCTTCGCCGATCCGTCTGCGCCTGCCCGGTGCAGACGCCGAGGGTGTATGCTGCCTGCGTACCGTCGAGGACGGCATCGTCCTCAAGGCCAAGGCCGTAGACGTGAAAAATGTCGCCATCATCGGCGGCTTTATCGGCCTGGCGCTTGCCGAGCAGTTCACGCTGCGCGGTGCCAATGTGCACGTTTTGAAACCATGCCGCACCTTCTGCCCTTCCTCGCGCCGGAATTTTCCGATCTCGTGCTCAAAACCCTGACCGACCACACCCTCACGCCCCCCGCTTACGTCGCCCTCGGCACAGCGGCCAACAAGCAGAGGCGCGTCGCGGGCAGCAACCTCAGCGGCGTGCTCCGCTCGATGGTCGCAAAGATTTTCGACTACCGCATCGCCGTGACCGGTCTCAACGCCCAGCAAGCGGAGCAGGCAGGCTTTACCTCGCCAGCACCGTCATCACGTACCTCCTACTATCCAGATGGTGCTTCTGCATGATGCAGCTCACCGTCGAAAAGGCCACCGGCCGTCTGCTCGGTGCACAGGCGTCGGCAGCGAGATGGGCGCCGGCCGGATCAATACACTTGTTGCCGCGATCACCGCCGGCCTGACCGTCGATCAGCTCAACGATCTCGATCTGGTCTATGCGCCGCCGGTCGCGCTGGTCTATGATCCCATCTTGATCGCCGTCAGTCAGGCTGTGAAAACCGTCTGATCGATTTCCTCCCCGGATTGCCGCTCCGGGGAGCCCATTTCGGAGGGAACAATGGCAATACAAGTCTCCCCGAAGCGGTATGACGTCGATATGACAACCGGCAGCGTTGTCCGTCATCTGCTCTCGTTCTCGCTGCCCTATCTGCTGGGCAGTCTGTTCCAGCAGTTTTATAACCTCGTCGACACCTGGGTCGTCGGCAACTACGTCAGCAGCGCCGCCTTTTCCGCGGTCGGCACTACATCTCCGGTTATCTTCATGCTCATCGGCTTTTTCAACGGTCTGGCCGGCGGCATCAATATCGTCATCTCCCAGTATTACGGCGCCAAGAAATACGACAGCGTCAAGCGCGCCGTCCATACCGCCGTCCTGATGATCCTGCTGATCTGCGCGCTGTTCACCGTGGTTGGTATCTGTATGACACCCGCCATGCTATACCTGATGAATACGCCTGCCGAGGTGCTCAATCAGGCCGCCGATTATCTTCGCATCTACTTCGCCGGCGTGTCCGGTTTGATTCTCTATAATACCTTTGCCGGCATCCTTCGTGCGACCGGCAATACGTGCCAACCGCTCTATGCGCTGATCGTGGC
>CAKUJA010000021.1 GCA_934661135.1 uncultured Oscillospiraceae bacterium | reverse complement strand
CAAAGAAAGTCTACGAATCAAAAGGCCACAGGTTCGAATCCTGTTGGGTGCACCACCAAGGGATTCAGATATTGATACAATATCTGGGTCTTTTCTTTTGCATTTTTTTGAAGTTGCGATGCAAAGTTCAAGGTATTATCAGCTATAATTCGTGTTTGACGGGGAATAATTGCAGGATTTCGTTTCTCTGAATCAAATGCTCAATTTGCTTCCAAACGGATAGCAGGCAAAATAGGTCGTTAGTCTACTCAAGGCGGCGGGTCCTAACCAAATTTGCCCCCCCTGGGCAGAAAAAGAGGAAAGCGTACACAGTGTTACGATATAATCCGTACACGGTGTACGCTTTTGCTCTGGAGATTTGGTGCAGCAATAATCTTTGATAGGCGGATGCGGAAATAGACTACTCAAGTTAATTAAATAGTCTATTCTCGGGAAGAATCTGAATACAGCGGATTCAGGCATCTGAGAAGTATGAAAAACAGCAGAGATGAGCGCTATTGCAACCCTTGAGGAGATCGGCATTTCCGAAATCCGACTTCGTGATGCGATGGACATTACCAGCAATACCTACCTCAAGCTGATGGTTGCCGAAAAGGCTGACCAGTCGGAGGTAGATGCCCTCGGTGAGCGCATGGACGCAGCAGAACTGAAGATCACGCCGGATGCCATTGTTTCTACGGTCACCGGCTCCCAGCAGTATCAGGATGACCTGGCTTCCGTATCTGTGTCAGGAAGCGGCATCGAGATGATCGTGGGCACTCAGACTGCAAGCACTGCTTCATGGACGGGCGTATCTGCGATGTCTGAACTGAAGGATGGTGTGCAGATTGCTTTCTGGCTGCCGCAGAGCAGCGGTGCGAATGTTACTCTGAATCTGACGCTTGCTGATGGATCGACAACCGGTGCTATCCCGTGTTACTTTTCCGCAGGCACACGGCTGGGGACTCAGTACAGTGCGGGCAACGTCATTCGTCTTACTTATCGCGAGAATGCGAAATACTACTCCAGCACAATCGCCAAGGGCTGGTGGGCTGACGCGAATTACAACACGGACACCTATGACCGTATCCGGCACGGGACAGTCAAAGCTAAGGAAACCTGTGCGTACTTCAGGCTCATCGTCAGCGACAGCGAGGGTTACTATCAGCTTGCTGCCGGTAAAGCGTTCGACATTTCCAAGCCTATTCTGTGGCTGACGAGTACGCTCCCTGCCGGTTATTCCACCTCCAATGCATATCTGGCCTATTCCAGTATTTCTGTCAGAAATCATGTGTCGGATTTCACGGGTACGACGGGTGCTTCTCTATATCTGGTCGGAACGCTTGTCGGTTCGACCTTCCTTCCTGCAGAAACCTACCTGACCTGCACGCCGCCGACAGAAGAAGATGGCCTCACATACATGCTGCTGGGCATCATGACCTCTGCGTATGCCATGAACTTCTTCCCGGAGCATCCGCTGTACCGCTTTGTGAACGGAGCTTTCCAGCCGCTGTCGCAGGTGGCATATGAAGCCTACACAGAGGTCGGCGAGGTGCGCACCGAAATGCGGACTGCCATCGAGCAAACCAATGCAGTCATTGCGCTCAAAGCTGACCAGGAGTTCTGGTGACAGGCTCAACAACTGCTTCTGATTCATCCTGATTCGGAAATTTCTCGGAGTGTATATAGGCGGTTGCTTCATCTGCGCTGAATATGAAAACTTCTTCATCACCATTGGAAATCAGAGTGCTGTACATCTTGTATTTGTTTTCCCGGTTCCATCCAAATAGTGAATAAATGGTATCGCAATAAGCTGCACATGCAATGGGGCGGCTTTCTTTGCGGCCGTTTTTCATTTTTGCCCAGATGACAGCATTTCTGTTCTGCTTGCTTGCGGACCTAACGGCGAATTTGCGCTTTGTTGGGTGTACCAGCAGTTCTACGTGGAAGTCAGACTTCATGCGCCTAATGCATTCGATGCCAAATTTGATTGAATCATCGAAAAATGTGACATTTCCGTCCTTGTATTAATACCATGTTCGGCACACTTTGCCATGAATGCATTATCATGGCTTGCGAAACTATGTGGTATGCAGAATGAATCTGTTATATCGTTCGCAGGCTATGCTAGTGGTGTGGTTTCTGCCGTACCACTAGCTGTCTTGAGTTGGATTGCAAAAACAGCTTGGAAAAAGATCAGAGGAAATATCGGGGGCTTTCTAACGGTTTCCAGCAATTAACTATCGCAAAACAAAAGCTCGGTGTTGCACCCACCGAGCCTCAGTTTGCACCCGGCTGCACCCGTTTTGCACCCAAATGCACCCAATGCAAAACGAAAGGGTTATTGCAAAAACGATAGCCGGGCATTGTATTAGTTTTTGAGTCATTTCATAGTAGAAAACGCTTAAGTCACAACGACTTGAGCGTTTTTCTTTTTGTGTTTTTGACCAAAGTGCCACAAATTTGCCACAAGCGCCGTGGCGGAGGAGGCCGCAAAGCCGCGTGGTATGTGGGTTTGCGGCCTCCTCCGCCACGAAAGTTCCACAAAGGTTACTGGACGAACAGATTGTGCATCTTGTTTCCTAGTTCTTTCAGCTTTTCCGGCTGTACATGGACGTAGTGATCCATGGTCATCTGGATGGTGGAATGTCCGACCAACGCTTGCAGGGTTTTCAAGTCAGAGGTTTCGCCCGCTGCATAGGTGAGGTGGCTGAAGCCATAGCGGATCAAGCATTTTTTTGAACAAGCCACAATCAGCGGATCAGCCGGCGGCTGCGGCTTGTCTACAAGGAATGAAGGGGTGCGCGCCACTGGCGACACACCCCTGTTTTTATGCACTTTTTTCTGCCAGCTGATGACAGCATTGACGGTTTTGGATGGAATTGATCACAAATCAGCCTGTTTTGAGAATTTTTCTACATTGAAAAGGTTTTGCAAATTGGGAAATGGCGATGCCGCGTCGGCTCAAAGGAGGCTTGATTTTGCTGACTGCAGCAAGGATGCGCGTGAAATAGCGGAGTGCTCAGATACGCCCATCCGTTTGTTAGCCGAACAATTCCGTCTCAATGCGCAGCAGCCGGTTGAATTTTGCATTGCGCTCGCCGCGCACGGGAGAGCCCATTTTCATCTGTTCGGCTCCAATGGCAACAGCAAGATCGCAATAGAAATCTTCCAGAGACTCGCCGGAACGGCAGGAGGCGGTAATGCTAAAACCGTTGTCAATCGCAAGCATGGCCGTCTGGAACGCTTCGGTTACAGTGCCGATTTGATTGAGCTTGAACAGCAGTGTGTTTGCTGCCTTCTTTTCAATTCCCAGGCTCAAACGCTTCGCGTTGGTGGCAAACAGGTCGTCACCGGAAATTTTGACGCCTGGCAGCGCCTTGGTTAAACGCGCAAAATCATCAAACTGGTCTTCCTGGAAAGCATCCTCAATGTAAGTCAGAGGATAATCCTTGCACAGCTTTTCGTAATAGTTCAGCAGCTCGTCAGGTGTGTAACGCCTTTGGTACTTGGAAAGCAGATACGTTCCTGTTGCTTCATCATACATTTCGTTTGCGGCCACATCCAAGCCCAGGGAGGCATATTGTTCGCAGCCTGCCGCGCGAACGGCACCAAGGATAGTATCGAAGGTTTCCTCGGTCGACTCCAGCGCAGGGGCAAGCGCGCCCGCATCCTCAGGGCAGATGCCGACTTTGCTGTGAACCGCCTTTTCCAGCTCGTAACGGATCCTGCACAGCGCTTCTACAGAGTCGGCATATGTGGGAAATCCGTCCAGAATCAGCAAATAATCTTCAAATTCCAGCCCGGAGGGTGAAAATGCGCCGCCGGAAATGACCGTCGAGGAAACGCAGGGAATGCGCCTTGGCGAAAAACCGCCCAAATAACGGTAAGTAGGCAGCCGCAGTGTGGCGGCGCCGGCCTTTGCAGCCGCCATGGAGGCAGCCAGAACGGCGTTGCTTCCAAGGCGCTCTTTGCGGGATGTGCCATCCAGCTCGCACAACACCCGGTCGATGGCACGCTGATCGGTTACATCCATCCCGCGCAAGGCGTTGTTGATTTCTCCGGACAGGTTCGCGGCAGCCTTTCTTGTACCGAAACCACGATAGCGTTCTCCTCCGTCGTATAGTTCCACAGCCTCATACTTGCCTTTAGATGCGCCTGAGGGGGTGGAGGCATGAACGGTCATTCCATCAGAGGTGGTCAGCACGGCTTCCACTGTAGGCTTTCCCTTGCCATTGAGAATTTCATACCCGGTAATTTTTTCAATGGTCGTTTTCATGTACGTTTCTCCTTGCAGTATGTTTCATTCGGATGGGAAAAGGTCTCCTTGCGAATCGAACACGAGCGGGGTAGGTTCTTCCAGAATATCAAAGGCGGGATTGCCTCGCGCTTCCTCCAGCAGCGCAGGCGAAACTTGGATTTCCTTCAGGTGCATCGTATCGCGGATGCGCACCATACGCAGCTTCTCCCTGTCCGCCCCCTGCGCGCAGTGGATAGCCGCCTGAATGCACATACGCTGGTTCGGCAGGTACATGGGAATTTTGGGCACTTCTGTACCGCCGGTGGTTAAGCTGTTTGCGTAGGTAATGTCCGGATCGATTTTGTCAAAAAAGCGTTTGGTGATCAAATCCATCACGCCTACGCCATGTGCATTTCCGTGGGACTGTTCTGTCAAGTCCAGCACAGCCACCTGCCGGGCGCGCCCGTCCAGCGGAATGCCGCTTGCGTATTTGTAGGTGTGGGTTACATTGGGATCCACGCCCGCGCCGCTGATTTCCTTTCCGAAATAATCCACAATGACAACATCCAGATTGTCAAACAGAATACGCGGCATGAGCTGACGCGCCAATGTCAAATAGTCCGGTTCCTGATCGATGATCTCCTGCGGCGTCAGCGCGACGATTTGATACGGCATATCAATCGCATTTTCAATGACTGCCAGACCCAACAGTACATTCGCGTTTTGCAGAATGGCCTTGCCGAACAATTCAATGGATTCGCCCATTTTGTCAGCGCCACGTCCATGTACTGTCTGCGCGCCATATTGCTTTCCCAGCCCGATGGCCATTATTTTGAACAGGCCGCTTTCATACCTGCCTCGGAACCCCGTGTGACATTTGATGCGGTTGACCAGGATGATGCCGTCTGCCTCGGCGGCATAACGATCGATGTACACGGGTGTACTGTCCGGAAGTTCTCCGATTTTGACGGTTTCCATCGTCGCCCGGATGGGAGCTCCCACCGTTTCCTCGGTGATGCCATAGCGCGTCAAAACATCGCGTTGTCCATCGGCGGTTGCGCCTCCGTGGCTACCCATGGCCGGAATCAGAAATGGATCGCCGCCGCAGCTTCGCACAAAGGCTGCCGCCTCGCGCAGCATATCCTTCATGCCGAAAATGCCGCGGCTTCCTGCGGTAATCGCTACGCGCATTCCCGGGCGAATCTTTTTTCGCAGAACTTCACGATCCATGGCAGTGCGCGCAGCTGCAGCCACATCCGGCAGCGTCTCCTCCGGCAAATGCTGCCGGATGCGCGCCATAGGGGGGATTGGAATGCCATCCAGAATGCGGGAAATTGCGTCGCTGCTCATTGCACTGCATCCTCCTTCTGAATGACAATCACGGAAAGGTCCAGCACGCTGATGCCAGGCGTTGCCTCTACGCCGCAGCCCAGTTCCCAAAGGGGTGCGGAGGTACCGTGCGTACGCATGGCCTCATTCAGATCAATGCCCCGCGCCTTAGCCTGGGCAATGGTTTCGCCGTCTACAATCGCACCGGCCAGACAGTTGGGCGCGCCGGGCAGCTGCAAGCCACCGGGGCCATCCGTGCCGTCCGTGTCCACCGCGCCCACTACGATGCGCTTGCTTCCGGCAATCTTTTGCGCTGCTGCAATGCAGTATTCCTGGTTGCGCCCGCCAACGCCCTTTTCATGACCGATGGCCACCACATTCTCGCCGGAGGTAATCAGCACGCACGGCGCTGCCAGCGGTTCGTTGGAGCGTTCGCAGTTCAGGGCAATGGCAGCGGTAACCGCTCCCGCTTCTTTCGCCTCTGCGCACAGATATTCGCAGAGCATGTGGGGCGTATAGCCCAGTTCGCGTGCCTTATCCGCTACAGCGGGATAAACCGTGGCATATTTGGGCGTAAGGCCGAATACGCGGGCGTTCATCGACTCATATTCATCATGCTTAACGGTTTCGTAGGCGGGATCCGCCTCCAGGAAGAACTCCTGAATGCGCTTGGGCACGCGGTTCCAGGCGTCGTACTTGTGGAACACCTCCATTGCATCGGCAAAGGTGGTGCCGTCCGCAAGCGTTGCCAGGAAGCGGTTTTCCCGCATGAAGGTTTCATAGTTCATGCGTACGACCGGCGTATTCGTCTTGGCAATGTCGGTGGTTACCAGGTGCACCAAACTGGCGCGTTTGAACAGGCGGGAGATTTTTCCGCCCTTCATGCGGTCCAGATGGGTGCGGATGCAGTTGAGATCTTCCGTGATGATGCCCTTCTCCTGCTGCATCATGCGGGTGAATTCGCGCATCTCCGCGATGGAAACGCCTTCGATGGGCCAGGTCAGCAACGATGAAATACCGCTGCCTGCAATCGTGATGACCAAATCACGTTCGGTAATGTCCTTGGACCAGGCGTAGATCTTTTCGCAGCCCTCCATACAGAAGTCATCCGGCAGGGGATGTCCGGCCAGCGTTACGCCAATTTTCTTCAGCAGCATGGGGTCTCCGTGCTTGCCGATGACGTGGCCGCCGGTAAGTCTGTCCCCGAGAATTTCTTCCAGCGCAAGCGCTGCGCGTTGCACGCCCTTTGCCGCGCCCACCACGATGACGCGGTCGTACTGGTCCAGGTCGTACACGGCAGGGCCGCTGCGGGGATCGTCCTTGAGCTCGAACTCCGGACAGTCAAAGGTGAGAATGCTGCCCTCCAGCCGCATCAGGCGCTTGACGCCACGATACGGATCGCACTGCGCAAGGCCCGCGTCCAGCATCTCTACGGCATGACGCCGTCCCAGCATGTTTCCGTGACAAGTGAGCATTTGTTCGTTTTGAATCCGATCCATCATGTAAACCTCCAGATGTTTTTGGATTTGGCTTTGTACGGTGTAACCCGTTTGCTTTTACGATTCCATATTTTTTCGGATGCGCCACAGCGTGGAACGGTTGATGCCCAGCCTGGCCGCCGTGCGCTGCGTGTCCATGTTCTCCTCCAGGTACACCTGCTCGATGATCTTTTCTCGAATCTTGTCCAGCGGCTGATGCAGGTCCAGCCAGTCCGGCAGCGTCGCCTGTGAATCATACCGGGCCAGCTGCCCCCGCACCTCGTCGGCTGTGATGTATTCGCTTGTGGAGGCGGCCACCAGCGTGCGGATGGTGCGTTCCAGCTGGTCCAGATTGATCTTCCAATCGTGCTTTTGCAAAAGCTCCAGCGCCTCGGGCTCATATCCGATAATCTGCTTGCTGAACATGTCGTTGTATTGCGACAGGTACATGCCTGCAAACACCGCAATCTGCTCCGGCCTCTCGTTCAGCGACGGAAGGCGTATGACGGTACCGCACAGTTTGCAGTACAAAGAATGCAGGAAAGCTCCTTCTCTGACTTTGTCCTGAATATCCACCAACGCAGAGCTGATGATATGGTTTCGTCTGAGCAGCCTCGTATCTTCGATGTAGGCGTTTAGCTGTGTCTGCATTGGCAAAGAGAGCATCTGCAGTTTTTTAAAGTGGATGGTGCAGCCGGTGTCGTTGAGCAGGGAATGGGTGTTGTTGAGCATGGCATTCCAGGTTTTTTCAGTGAGCAGCTGGCAGTTAATACGAAGGAAAGGCGCGTTTTTATAGTTGGAAACCGCATGGATAAAGCGTACGCAATGTTCTGTTCCGGTGCCGGTTTCTCCGTAGACAAACACGGGAAATGCTGCAGCATTGTTGGTGCTCACCTGACGGATGAGCTCGCGCGTATGATCATCCGCAATAAACCGCATGCTATAGTCCGTTTTGGCGTGTTTATCAAGTTTGATGTCCATAAAAGGGGATGGGGCAGACCACACAATCGAGGGACGTACATAGAAAATGGTCAGCCGTTCATCGGCGCTCTCTTGCGTGGCGTGACGAGCAGTCACGCGCAGCAGCCGGTTTTCATGCCTGAGGGAAAAGCGAATTTCCCGTTCTTTTTCCGCTTCGCCAACACGCTGATAAAGCAGATTTTTCAAAGCGTCATATTGAAGTTCGCGGAAAGCGGCGTTGCGGTAACGGTACTGACCCTGCGTGTTCATGATGGCAACGCCAATCTCTGTGTGTTCCACCGTTTCGGTATAGGGCAAATCACGCTTGAGGGACAGGCTGATATTTTCCAGCTGCTTCAGGCAGGCGTCCAACGCTTCTGCAATGGTTTCGCGTGTGTAGGAAAAGGGAAGGGTACGAATGCCCAGCGCGCTGACGCGGGACGTGAGAAAGCTGTCCGTTACCACCAGCTGGATTTTGCTTTCGACGATGTGCTGTAATTCTATATTCGCTTGGTCAGCTGTATCCATTGCATAAAGGGCAATGTCCCGATGCAGGAACTTAAGAATGCTTTGCAGTTTTCCAATGATTTCCGAAGAAGCGGCTACGCAGTAGGGTACGCCTCCTACGTCGGCAATCTGCAGCGTGGCCAGCAAGTCGTAAACGCTCACATCCAGGGCCATTACAGGAAGAGGCAGTGTTGCGGAAAGCTCTACCGCTACATGCATATGCGCAAGGATGGCATCGAAACGCCCTTTGCGCAGTGCCGCACGAAGCACGTCGGATGCATCGCTGCGTTCCGCTACGGTTATGGTGACTGTCAGGTCCTCATAATCCAATGTCGCCTGTTCGACAACGTAACGCATTTCCTCATAGGGAATAACCACCAAAAGATGATACGGTTTTTCCATCACCTCACCTCCCTTGACAAAAAAGAGCGTTCCCGTTCCCATGCGCAATTCATTATCATGATAGAAGCACATCCGGGAAAAGGCAATTTCTGCAGAAATGTTTTTTGTTGCATTTTACAACATCAATTTCGTTGAACGAAGATGAAGCGAAGGGGGATTCATCGTTTGATTTGGCAGGGTGCCGGCGGGCAGCACGCTGACCGTGGAGGTGATTATGTGGTTTCCGGAAAAAAAACGACCCACAAAAAACGTTTCTGCTGTGCTTACGGCGCAAAGACAAATGCTTTTTCAAAAAAAGATCTTCTCAAAAAAAGACATATATTGAGGAAGAAACCGCAAGGCGGGTTGCAACATGCAACAAAATAAATTTTTATCCAGATTGTAATTGCAATTTTGATAGGCTAACATAAAACCAACAAAGGTCCATTCCATATCGTTCGTTCCAGAGGTTGGAATGGCAAAAATGAACAAGGAGGGTAACCTGATGAAAAAATTCTTTTCCGTACTATTGGCACTGCTCCTGGTATTCGGCGCTACTACGGCAATGGCTACGTCTGTGGAAGAGCTTGGCCGCGCACTGACCAAGGAAGAACTGGAATCCATTCGTCCGGCCAACTTTGGCAACAAAGCCATCTCCTACATCGCGCCCTATAGTGCCGGCGGCGCCGCCGACCTGGTAGGCCGCAAGCTGGCTGCGATCGCAGGCGAAAAATACGGCGTAAACGTGGTCGTTGAAAATGTTGTCGGCGGATCCGGCACCGTGGGTCTCATGACCGTGCTCACTGCCCGTCCCGACGGACACACCGTGGGTATCATCAACGCCGCCATGCTGGGTATGAAGGTTCAGGGCAACCTGGATCTGGACCTGGATACCGGCATCACGCTTTTGACCAAAGAGGTTGAGGACGTGCTGGGCATCTTTGTCAAGGCTGACGGCGACATCAATACCTGGGAAAAGTTTGTTGACAAGGTAAAGAACAACCCCGCCGGCACCGTAAAGATGGGTCTGGCCGGCACCTACAGCGCAAACCACGCCAGCGTTCTGGAAATCGCGGAACACCTGACCGGCGACAAGAACGCCTTCAATATCCCGATCTACGGCGGCGCTGCCCGCTCCATTCAGGAAATCATCGGCGGTTTCTGCGACGCCACCATCTGCAAGCCCGCCGACTGCATCAACCAGCTGATCAACGGCGAGGTTGTGTGCATCGCCTATGTGGCGGAAAACCGCGTGCCCGCCTTCCCCGATGTGCCCACCGTGAAGGAATTCCTGCCCGACGCCAAGATGTGGGGCGATCCCTTCTATCTGGCCACCTATCTGGTCACCACCCCCGGCGTGGATGAAGCAACCGCCAACTACCTGACCCAGCTGTTCATCAGCTGCGCCATGGACGAGGAATTCCAGCAGATGGCCAACGAAAGCGGCTTCATTGCGCAGGACTTCCCCACCGGCGACGGCCTCAAGGAAATCATCGGCGGCTTCTACAACGATCTGATTGCCATGAACGGCATCTTTGAATAAGGCTGAAAGCTGAGTCCTTCTGACTGATTCCGGCGTTTGCCATCTGCGCAGCGCAGATGGCAAATGCCTTCTGTTTCCTCCTCGGCTCCGGATTTCCGGTCGGGAGAAAGCTGCTTGACTTGAGAAAACCATTTTTATGAATGAAGAAAGGGGCTGAATTTCGGTGAACAAGCGAAAGATCAACCTTTCCGAGGCAACCCCAAAGGAAAAAGAAACCAAATTTTTCGAACTGCTTGTGACGCTTTTTTTTAGCGGGCTTGCGATCTACCTGCTCTACATCGCTTACACAACCGAAAAGGTCAGCAACACGCAGGTGTTTATGATCAAGGCGATGACGATCCCCAAGATCGTGCTGTACGTGATGCTGGTGCTGTCACTGGTGGTGCTGTGGCAGACGCTTTCGTGGTATTTTCATCACGGCTGGAAAAATGTCTGGCCGGCGTTTTTAAAGCTGATTCCGCTCAGGACCCTGTTGACCTTCCTGCTGGTCATCGTCTATGTGAAGCTGTGGGATGTGCTGGGCTTCTCCATTTCCACCTTCCTGTTCTTTGCAGTTGAATCCAAGCTGTGCAAACCAGAGCAATCCATTGGCAAAACGCTGCTGATTTCGCTCATTTTCAGCGTGGCAGTGTATCTCATCTTCGCGGTGGGTTTCAGCATGTTCCTGCCCGAACCCATTCTGGACCTGATCATTTACGGCTAAAGGAAGGAGGAAAGACTGCATGGAAGCTTTGAACATTGCGTTTTCGTATCTGACCAACCCAAGCTGCATGTTTTTCTGCTTCGTCGGCACGTTTATGGGACTCACCTTCGGCACGCTGCCCGGCCTGACGGCCACCATGGGCATCGCGCTTCTGATTCCGCTTTCTTATGGCATGGACGCGGTTACCGCCATCGGCATGATGATTGGCTGTTATGTAGGCGCCTATGCCGGCGGCGCGGTATCCGCCATCCTTTTGAATATTCCCGGAACCCCCTCGGCGATTGTGACCGGCTGGGACGGCTACCCCATGATGAAAAAGGATCAGGGCGCCAGAGCCATGGGCTGGGCCGCCTGTGCATCGCTGATTGGCGGTTTGCTCAGCTGGGGCGTGCTGGTGTTCTTCTCTCCCTATCTGGCGAAACTGTGCACCAACTTTTCCTGCGCGGAGTATGCCGCGCTGGCCTTCTTGGGCCTGATGATGATTTCCTCCGTGACGGGCGACAACGTGTTCAAGGGCGTGGTCGCGGCGCTGCTGGGCGTGATGATGGCCATGGTGGGCATCGATGTGGAATGGGGTACCGCGCGCTTTACCTTTGGCAACTATAACCTGCTGGGCGGCATCGCCCTGCTGCCGGTGATGGTGGGCCTGTATTCGCTGCCCCAGGCGCTGAACCTTTGCAACGAAAAGGACGTCAAGCGCGAGGTGCACGTCAAGTTTTCCAACTTTGTGCCTAAGCTGAAAGAATTCTGGCAGTATAAGTGGACGCTGCTGCGCACCGCTGCAATTGGCGTCATCATCGGCATCATTCCTGCAACGGGCGCCAACATTGCTCAGTTTATCTCCTACGACCTGACCAAGCGTCTGTCCAAGGATCCGGATTCGTTTGGAAAAGGCAATGTGGAAGGCGTCATCACCGCTGAGTGTGCCAACAATGCCGTGTGCGGCGGCGCAATGGTTCCACTGCTCACGCTGGGCATCCCCGGCGACGGCGTGACAGCCATCCTGCTGGGCGGCCTGATGATTCACGACATCACGCCCGGCGCAAAGCTGTACGCTACCCACTACGATTTCGTCGTTGGCATCTTCACCTGCATGCTGGTGTGTACCATCATGTTTGCCCTCATCCAGATGGTGGGCATCAAGTTCTTTATCAAAATCCTGTCGGTACCCAATAATTTCCTGGTTGCGGGCATCTGCGTACTGATGACCATCGGCGCGTTCGCGGCGCGCAACATGCCCTTTGACGTAGGTCTGGCCATTGCTTGCGGCGTACTTGCCTATTTCATGGGACGCGCCAAATACCCGGTTGCGCCTGCCGTGATGGGCTTGGTGCTTGGCGGAACGTTTGAAAAGGAAATCCGCACCGCCCTGTCTGTGGCCCGTTATGACGTGAGCGTGTTCTTTACCAACCCCGTTACCTGTGTGCTGATCCTCATTGGCGTAGGCTTTGCTACCTGGACCGTTGTGCGAAACGCAAAAGCAAAGAAAAAGAAGGAACAGCAGGCTGCGCAGACAGCGGGCTAAGAAGTCGCCTTGGCTTTCAGACGATTTGCGCAACATCAAGAAAGCGGGCTGTGCCCGCATCAACTCCCCCTGCCCCCTCATTCTTGAGGGGGTGTTTTTGTCTCCGCTTTTGTTGTACAATGTTGCTATGAACATTTTGCAGCAAATCTTCTCAGATCATTACGAAGAAATCAAGTACACACTCAAGCTCCGCCCCGCCACTCTCGAAAATATTGAAAAAATGATTCATTGCGGCGATCCTTCTTTCGGCGGTGCTATGTACGGGTGTTCTTCTTGTGGTGCGCTTAAGTTTGTCCCATTCCGCTGTAAAAGCCGTTTCTGTCCTTCATGCGGCACTCTTTATTCCATTCATCGCACAACTTCCATGTCCCTTAAACTCATTCAGTGTGTCCACAGACATTGTGTGTTTACCATTCCCAAAGAACTCCGTATTTTCTTTCGCAGAGATCGTTCCCTTCTCAACTGTCTCTTTTATTCTGTTCGTGATGTCATTCTTCGTATGTTCCGCAAGCTCAACAAATCCGAACGTTTTACTCCCGGTTTTATCTGTGTCCTCCACACCTTCGGCCGCAGCCTTCAATGGAATCCTCACATCCATGTCCTCGTTTCCGAAGTCGCTGTCGGTCGCATTACTCCTTGGAAACGCCTTACCCACTTTAACTATTCTTTTTTGCGCAAATCTTTTTGTACTGCTCTCCTCAATCATCTTCACAAAAGAATCGGCCCTTCTTTCAAAAAAATGAAATCTGATATCTATAAAAATCACTGTAAGGGCTTTTATGTCTATGCAAAACCCAACAACTGCAAACCTTCCATCGTTACCAAATACATTGGCCGTTACCTCGGCAGACCTGTCATTGCCACTTCTCGCATTGACTCCTATTCTGGCTCACATGTTACTTTCCATTATAATCGGCATGAGGACAACAAACTCATTACCGAAACCCTTCCTGTTATTGATTTTACTATAAATGAGCAAATCCCGAAAAGTGCACAAATGCCCCCATTTACGCCGAGAGAGTATTTTGAGCAAAAATCCCTTGTAAAACACAATTTCTGAAATAATTGTACCCTTCATCGAATGAGCCGACACACCCGGAAACTGTGCAGCACAGAAAGTGGATAAGTGAAAGAATCAGCCACATCCTCGTAATGCCTTGCTTCTTGCGAAGCTGGCACTTGTCGAAGGCGAGTTTTTGTTTACAGCTTCGAAAGAATACTTCAATATTCCAGCGTTTGGCATAGAGATTGAGAATTTCCTGTGCGGTAAGCTCTGTATGAGTCGATATAAATACTCGAAGTGCCTTGGCTTCTCCAAAGGATTTCTCAGGATAACTCAGCAAGACAACCGCGTCTTTATGGCCATTCATTTTGCCTTGATATCTGTACACATAATAGCGTCGTTTGCCAACGGTCACGAGGCTGACATTCGGATTATTCTTACAGATGTCCGGAGCAAACTGCTTGGCCTGTTGTTTAACCTGATTGGGATAAATAATACGATTTGTGCGCAAAGCTCCAATCGTTTGGAATCCTTTCTGAGCAAATGCGTCCATCAGCTTGTTCGATGCGTACCAGCTATCACAGAGAAAATAAGCGGTGTGCGGTGGTCTGGGCAGTTCTTGGATGATATCTTGAACGATTTCAATCTTTGAGTGTGACTTGTCATATAAAACAATCGCATAATTCAAAGAAAGCTCATTGCAGGACATCATCACGCCAACTGCCTGATGTCCATAGTCTTGTTGTTTTTTCAGATGCGACTGGTGATGATACGCTACTTCGATGGGGTGCATCGTCTGTGACGAAGGCGCTGTGTGCGAAGCAATCGTATCATCTACAATGCAGAAAACAGGCGCTCCGTTCTTCCGGGATTCCTCGTAAATGCGATCAATGACTTGTCGTTTCAGCGCTTTTTCAAAATTCAGGCTGTCCCATCTTCCGTTATTCAGAAAATGTGCAACCGTCGTTCTGTGTTTCTCGCTAAAGAATTCGGCATTGACGATTTTCCCCCTATATCCGAGCATAAAGACAGAGTGGGTCAGGGTCTTTACATGTTCCAGATAGACATCGGATAAAAAATTCCCGAGCCGTAATGCGTTTAAGGTCTTGCAAATTTCTTCTGACTGCTTTACACTGTAGGCATGAGACATCTCCTTTCGTGGTGGTGGTCAGATGGGTATTTTGATCAACTTCATTGTACCATTCACCACGTCGGGATGTCTCTATTTATTTGTGCATTTTTTCAAATTTGCTCATTTATAGGTTGAAACAAAAACTCGCCCGACGCAAAGCCGAGCGAGCTTTTTCTATAACCCTATTTTCATTGAAATCTGTTTACAGATATTTTTTCATGGCATATTCCTTCGCGTTGGCCAGATGCTCCTTGAGCAGCCGCGCCGCCTGCTCGTAGTCATCCTGCAAAACAGCCTCCGCGATGGCGATATGCTCCTTCTGGCTGTCGTTGACGCGCGCTTCATTGCTGCGCCAAACGCGGTTCCGATGGTTGTGTCCCTCCAGCATCAGCAGCAGCTCTTTTAAATACCGATTGCCGCAGACATCGTAGAGCATCCGGTGAAACCGTTCATCCAGATCGATCTTCCGTTCAATCTGTTCTTCAGTCTTACAGGCTTGAACAAATTCCCGGACCATCGTCTTGTTCAGCCGATCACCGTATTCACGCATCAGCTCCGGCTCAATGATTTCGCGCGTTTCAAACACCTGAATGATATCCCGAATGGTGATTCCTTTAACCAGAATGCCCTTTTTGGGAATAACCATCACCAGGTTTTCATGCGCCAGACGATTGATGGCCTCCCGAATCGGCGTGCGGCTGACGCCTGTATCCTCCATCAGCCGCGCTTCTGTCAGAATGCTGTCCGGCAGATATTCGCATTCGATAATCTTCGTCTTGATCTGGTCGTACACCGTATCCTTTAAGTATTTCACTTCGGCCTTCTCCCCTCCGTCTTCCGGTCTTCCTCTGCTTGTCAAACGAGCGTTCCCCTCCGTTTATATCCTTCGAAGCGCCGCTGCGAAACTTAAGTTTTTTTCAGCATTTTCCTGTTATCAATAGGATATCGATGTTTTTTATTTTTGTCAAGAGCAATCGGTCAATCCCTGATGTCTTCTCTATCCAACCAGGCATTCCCGTTTCGTCAGGTGTGATGAATCATAATTTTCAAAATCATTTCATCTGTTGCGCGCATGCCGTCGTGCCCAAGCAGACCCACATTTCGAATCGTATTTTCCACGCCCTTTGCAACAATGCCGTCACCGCCGTAGAACTGGCGGTTCAAGCGATACATTTCAAAGCCCATAATGCCTGCGTCCACCGCGGAAGCGATTTTCGCTGCGCAGGAGGCCTTCGCACCATCGCAAATGATACCGGAAACGATGGCCAGCGCATTGACAATTGTGTGCGCAACTGTAGAAAAATCCTGCGTCAGCAGCCATGCAATGCCCGCACCCGCGCCTGCGCCTGCCGTAACCGCGCCGCAGAACGCCGATAGCTTGCCAATGGTCGTCTTTTGATGGATGGCCGTCAGGTTGGAAACCACCAACGCACGGTACAGCTCCTCCTGCGTCTTGTGATATTCCTCCGCATAAATGGCCACAGGCACAGAAACCGTCAGTCCCTGATTACCGCTGCCGGAATTGATGACAACCGGCAGCTCGCAGCCGCTCATACGCGCATCCGATCCTGCCGCCGCCATGGCCTTCGCCCGATTTCGCACGCCGTTTCCATAGACGCTGAGCAGCGTCTGCCCAACCTGAGCGCCATAGGATCCCTCAATGCCGCGCTTGGCAATCGCCATGTTGTATCGAAGCTGGCGTTCCAACGGTTCCCGAACGTCATCAAGCTCCACGCAGGCGGCAAACTCGCAGATTTGCTGAATAGTCAGCAGGTTCTCGTCCTGCGTTCCGCCGCTCTGCGCCGCCTCCATGTGGTCTTCAAGCACCTGTCCGTCCTTCTCAATTCGAGCGATGCTCGTATGCGTATGGCGTACCCGCGTCATCGCCTCGTGGCCGCCGCCCTGAACCACGACAATCATATCCAGCAGATCGTCGCTTGGCAGAAACTCGACCTCAATCGGACATGTATCCAGCATCCGGCGAATGGCCTTCTGCTGCTCCTCGGATACATCGCGGATCACCTCAAGCGCGCGTTCTGCATCTCCTGCGACAATTCCGGCTGCAACCGCCGCGGGAATGCCGCGCAGGCCGCCCGTGTTAGGCACGGTGACGCTTTTCACATTTTTGATGATGTTCCCGCTCACCTGAACCCGAACCCGCTCCGGCATCGTGCCCAGCGTCTGTCTTGCTTTCGCCGCGCAATATGCCAGCGCAATCGGCTCTGTGCAGCCGGAGGCTGCCGTCAATTCCCGGCGCAGAATTTCGCAGTAGGCCTGATATACGTGATCCGTCCTTTGCATCGCCATCGCTCCTTTTTGCCTCAGCCGGAATAGCTTGCGCAGGCTCTCGCCACGCTTGCAATCCGTTCATACGGCATCGTGCCGGGCAGCGTGCAGTCGCTGCCGACAATCAGCTTCTTTTTTCCGACCTGATCGATCAATGTGTGTACTTCCTTTTCTAGTATATCGTAATCATCCTGGAAAAGGCAACCCTCGTGATGATTTAATCCGCCCAGCAGCACCTTGTCGGGGAAAAGCCTCCGGCCCTCGCTCAGCGGCACGCCGCTCTCCTCAACGCCCCAGTTCACCGCATCCGCGCGATAATCCACAAAGCGCGTCAGCCTGACCTTGGGCTTGCAGATATGCAGAATCACATATTTCGCGCCTGCGGCATAAGCGGCCTCAATCACCTGCCGATCCAGCGGCGCAATATACCGGGCATGCTCCTCGTCGTTGAAGCCGTCTCCCTCCCCGCCAAGCGCCGCATAGTAAATTCCCTCCGCGCCCGCATGAACGGCTTCCTGCGCCAAAACGCAGAGCGTATCCGCAATGCGGCGGTAAGCGGAGGAAACGGCCTCCGGGTCGGTACGCAGATGGAATAGCTGTGCATAACGCCCGATGCCGTCATAATTGGCAAAGCCCAGAAGCGTATGCGAAGCGGAAGCGACCACACCGTGAATCGTTGCCGCCAGGCTTCCGTCCACACCGATATCTGCGATTCTCTTGATGATATCCGCCTGACCGCGGATGAAATCCGCATCCCTGCTGTAAGACTGCACCGTCTGCCAGTCCGCCGCCGCCTTGATCCGGTGGTCGCAGGGATACATGTATTCCGTCATCACCTTGCAGATATCCGTCTGCGTCTTTTCAAAATATTCCAAATGCTTCTTCACGGCGGCATCCCCGTAGTAATATTCCTTGGGAAAGTGCATCCAAAAGCCAGTCGGCGTTCGATCCGGCTCAAGGCCAGCAAATGTCGCCGTCACGCGTTCCTTTTTGTTCATCGTCTTTCATTCCTTTGCTCATATCCGTTGATTTAAGCGCCGAGATACGATTTCACAATTTCCTCGCTCTGCAAAAGCTCTCTGCCCGTTCCGCTGTTGCGGATGTGGCCCACTTTGAGCACATACGCTTTATTCGCAATGGCCAGCGCTGCCACAGCATTCTGCTCCACCAGCAGCACCGTGGTGCCCTGATCCCGAATCTGCTGAATCAATTCGAAAATCTTTTCCGTCAGCAGCGGCGACAAGCCCAGCGACGGCTCATCCAGCATCAATAACTTGGGATTGCCCATCAGTGAGCGGCCAATCGCCAGCATCTGCTGTTCGCCGCCGGAGAGCGTGCCCGCAATCTGCTGCCTGCGGTCCTTGAGCCGCGGGAACAACTCATACACGCGCTCATAGGATTGCTTCAGCTCCTCCTTGGGCCTCGTATAGCCGCCGATGCGCAGGTTTTCTTCAACCGGCATGCGCGGGAAAATGTGCCGTCCCTCCGGGCAGAGAATAATGCCTTCCCGTACCAGATGATTGGCCTTCATTTGAGACGGCGCAAGCGTCTTGCCCTGATAGCGGATTTCGCCGCTGCGCATCGGCACACTGCCTGCGAGGGTCTTAAGCAGCGTGCTTTTTCCTGCGCCGTTCGAACCGATCAGCGCCACAATTTCGCCCTCGCCGACTTCGATGGAAATATCCCAGATCGCATGCAGATTTCCATAGAATGTATTGAGCTTTTCAACCTCCAAGAGCATATTGCGCGCCTCCCTTTCCGATATAAGCTTCGATGACATGCGGATCGTTTTGAACCACGGCGGGCACGCCTTCGCAGATCAGCTTGCCATAGTCCATGACGTAAACATAATCGGAAATGCTCATCACCAGACTCATGTCGTGCTCAATCAGCAGAATGCTGTATCCCATGCCCGGCAGGGAATGAATAAACTGCGCCAGTTCCTCGGTTTCCATCGGATTCAGGCCCGCCGCCGGTTCATCCAGCAGCAGCACCTGCGGTTCGCTGACCAGCGCTCTAGCAATTTCCAGCTTCTTCTGCACACCGTATGGTAGGTTGCCGATCTTCTCATCGGCATATTGTTCCATGCCGAGAATTTGGAGCATGTGCCGGGCGTTTTCAAGCGCCTCCTGCTCCTGCTTTTTCATCTTTGGAGTTCTGAAAATCGCATCCAGGTGGCTGTACGTAATCATCGACTGACATCCGACCAGCACGTTTTCCAGCGCCGTCATTGTCGGGAAAATGCGCAGGTTCTGAAACGTGCGCGCAATTTTCTTCTGAATGTAGACATAAGCGGGCAGGTTTGTCACGTTCTCGCCGGAGAGCAGCACCTCGCCGCTGTCGCAGGGATAAAAGCCCGTCAGCAGGTTAAACACGGTAGTTTTGCCCGCGCCGTTCGGCCCGATGATACTGACAATCTGCCCTTTATCCACGCGGAAGCTGACGTTCTGCACCGCGGCCAGTCCGCCAAAGGATTTGCAGAGGCTATCCGCTTTCAGCAGCTCCATATTACGTTCCCTCCTTTTCCGCGTCGCGATCCTGCGTCGGTTTGCGCCGCATCAGCAGGCGACCGATTTTCGTCGTTTCCCAGTTGACCGTCTTGCCCAGCATCATCAAAATCAGCAGCAGGCCATAGATGAACATGCGGTACTTGTCCAGTCCGCGAAGCATTTCGGGAATCACGGTCAGCAGCGTCGCCGCAATCACGCTGCCCGGCATGCTGCCCATGCCGCCCAGCACGACCATGCTCAAAATCGTAGTCGAGAAATCGCCGACAAACAGCGACGGCGAAATGTAAACCATGTAGTGTGCCAGCATCGAGCCCGCTACGCCAGCCAATCCGGCCGCCAGGCTGAATGCCTGCACTTTTTCCTTATGCACGTTGATGCCCAGCGCTTCCGCCGCCGTTTCATCCTCCTTAATGGCGCGCAGATTGCGGCCAAACTTGGAGCGGAGAATGTGGTTCAGCAGCAGATACACAATCAGGAACATCGTCAGGGACAGATACAGATACTGTGAGCCGGATTTGATCGTCACGCCGAAAAGCACCGGACGGGGAATGTTTGTAATGCCCATCGGACCGCGGGTGAGGGAAACCCAGTTGAGCAGCACCAGTCGAACCAGCTCGTTGAAGCCGACGGTGCAGATGACCAGATAGCCGCCCTGAAGCCGAAGCGCGGGAACGGCCAGCAGGAAGCCGATCGCCGCGGCCAGCAGCCCGGCCGCCAGCACGCCAATCGGCCACGGCACGCCCAGCCGCATGGTGACCAGCGCGGAAGCATACGCGCCGATGCCGTAAAACGCCGCATGGCCCATCGAAACCTGTCCCGCCACGCCGGAAATCAGATTCAGGCTGCACGCCAGAATGGAGTAAATCGTCACATAGACGCACACTCTGAGCACATACGCGTTTTTCACAAAGGTTGGAATGGCGTAGAGCGCAGCAACCAGCAGCACGACGAGAAAAGCTTTTTTCACATTGTTTTTCTGCATACTTACACCTTCTTCACTTGCTTCGCGCCAAACAATCCCGTCGGCCGCAGGAACAGCACCAGAATCAGGATGATGAAAGCCGGAATGTTGCGGTAGTTCGACCCGATATAGGCCGCCGTGTAGACTTCGGTCAAGCCGATAATCAATCCGCCGACCACGCCGCCATAGAAGACGCCGATACCGCCCAACACCGTGGAGGCAAAGGTCTTTGTGCCAATCGCCGCGCCGACGGAAACATCCACGCTTCGATAGGACATGCAGCCCATCACGCCCGCGACCGCCGCCAGTGCGGAGCCAAGGAAGAACGTGAAGGAGACGACATGGTTGACGTTGATGCCCATCAGCTCAGCTGCCTCCGTGTCCTGCGAGCAGGAACGCATGGCCATGCCGATGCGCGTTTTGTTGATGAACAGGGTGAACGCAATCAAAAGCACGATGGTGGAGATGATGATAAATACCTGCGCCATGGTGATGTTGAAGCCCATAATCTCGATGCTTTTGCCTTCAAAAATGGTGGGAAACTGTCTGGTTTCGCTGCCCATCAGCAGGAAGAACGTGTTTTGCAGCACGATGGATGTGCCGATGGTGCAGATGAGCATCGCGAATTTCGGCTGCTTCCGCTCACGAAGCGGGCGAAGGGTCAGCCATTCATAGCTCACGCCGATCAGACCCGTGAGCACAACGCTCAGCAGGAAGCCCAGCCAGAGCGGCAGCTTGGCGATGGAAACCAGAATATAAAACAGATACGCGCCGACCATGTAGATCGTGCTGTGCGTGAAGTTGACCAGTTCCAAAATGCCATATACCATCGAATAGCCTATGGCCGTCAGCGCATACGTGCTTCCCAGCACCAATCCGTTGACCGTGTAGGCCAAAAAACTGGACATTAAACCGCCTCCTCACGCTTTTCGAGATATCTGCCGCGCATGTAAACGCCCAGCAGCGCCGTGTTGAATGCCCGCAGATCTTCCAGCGGAGAAGCAGAAAGCAGGATCATGTCCGCCGATTTGCCCTCGTCGATGCTGCCTGTCTCGCCGAACACGCCGCAAAGCTTGGCGGATTCCTCCGTCGCCGCATGAATAATCTGCGCCGGTGTCATGCCCGCATCCTCCATGTAGAGCATCTCCTGAACAAATTCGCCCTGATCCATCATGAAGCCGCCGCTGTCCCGGCCGAACGCAACCTTCACGCCCAGATCAAACGCTTCCTTGAAGCGGCGCTTCTTTTCATCCACGATGGCGCGGGCGGCCAGCACGGTATCCATCAGCTGATGCTCCTGCTCACCCAGCAGCGCGTAATTCATATACGGCAGGAACGTCGGCACGACGTACACGCCGTTTTCGATCAACAGCTTATCCACCTCTGCATCCAGATACGTGCTGTGCTCCACGGAATCCGCGCCCGCCTTCACCAGCATTTCCATGCCCTGACGGCTGTGGCAGTGGCACGCCACCTTTTTGCCATGCTTTTTCGCTTCGGAGACAATCGCATCAAGTTCCTCCTGCGTTGGCTCCACGCAGCCGGGGTCCTCGCCCGCCTTGCCCAGGCCGCCCGTGACCATCACCTTGAGGAAGTCCACGCCGTGCATCAGGAACTCGCGCACGCGGGCGCGCGCCTCCCAAGGTCCGGTGTAGTCCGCGCCCGGCTCATGGCCGCCGACCACCTTGAGCGGCGTGCCGCTGCAAAGCATTCTCGGGCCGATCAGCTTGCCTTTATTGATGTAATCGCGCACGGCCAGCGTTTCAAAGCGCCGCCCGCCGCAGTCGCGGATGGTGGTAATGCCGCAGCGCACCATCTTTTCCGCGTTAATCGCGCCATCCAGCGTCAATTCCGCGTCGCTCGACGCGAAGAAGTCGGGCATATGTCTCGTTCCGCAAACCATCGTGCTGTGCGCGTGACAATCGATTACGCCCGGCAAAAGGAATTTGCCCGTTCCATCTACTTCGTGATCGCATTGTGCTTCTTCGGGCAGCTTGCCGACGACCGCAATCTTTTCGCCGTCCACAAGAACGTCCTTTGTCAGAAACTTTCCCTTCTGCCATACGTTGGCATTGCGAATCAAGGTTTTCATATGCGCTCGCTCCTATTCTTTTCTGCGCCTGTTAAATTGCATGTGTACGCATATCGTCATCATCTGGAAGGAGGCCGAGTCAAGCCCCGGCCTCCCTGATTTCATGATGACTTCGCTTTACTGGTTCACCTGAAGCATGTTCCACACGCCGTCGCCCTGGTACTGGAGAATCAGATATTCCTCCTCAACCTGGCGATTGATCCACTTATTCGCGCCCGTCTTGCCCGGCCAGTAGTCGATAGCCAGCAGCGCGTCGTAAAGCTCCTGACGGGTCGTCGCGCCGTTGCGCAGGCAATAGGCGATCATGCTCGCACACTCATACGCGTTGCGCTGATAAGCATTGGGAATCTTGCCGTCGATCGCCTTGCACTCAGCGATGAATTTCTGAATGTTCTCGTCAGGATTATCCGCATAGAAGCCGGTGCTCACATAGAAACCCTTGCCCGCATCGCCGACCAGATTGGTGAAATCGGTGGTATACATCGACTGGTTGCCCAGCCACTTGACATCCGTCAGGCCAACCTGCTGCGCCTGCGTCAGAATCGCCGCGCACTCCACATAGCCCATGTTGACCACGATGATATCCGGATTGGCGTCCTTGAGCTTGAGGCAGATGGCGCTGTAATCGCGAACCTCGCCCTCGTTGAAGCTTTCCTTGGCGACCACTTCGCAATCCACGCCCTCGGCCTTCAGATTGTCGATGGCCTTCACGGCGTTCTCCATAAACTGGAGACCCGCGTCGTTGTTCAGCGCAAGGAACGCCACGCGCTTGCAATCCAGCTTCTGCACCGCATAGCGAGCCATCAGTGCAGATTCAATCGGAATGGTCATGCCGCGCTGGAAGGTGTAGGTATAATCCGTCGCGATCATGCTGTTGCCGGCGTTGGGCACCATGACCGGCATCTGTGCTTCGTCAAAGATGGAGCCGAAGGCCAGCGCGCACGTGCTGGTGTAGCTGCCGATGGCCGCGATATATTTTTCGTCGCTGGTCACAATCTGCGCCATATTGGTGCTCTGCGCCGCATCGGAGGCATCGTCAAAGGTTTCAAACGTCAGCTCCGCGCCGTTGATTCCGCCGTCCGCGTTCACCTCGTCGCAAAGCACCTGCAGACCCGTCTTGTATGCCTCGCCATACTGCGCATTGTCGCCCGTAAACGGCGCAATCAAAGCAATGGTATACTTGTCAGCCGCCAGTGCCTGTGTGCAAACGCCGAGCGTCAGCGCCAGTGCGAGAACCAGAATCAGCATTTTTTTCATTTGATTTTCCTCCATTTCGTTCTTTCTTACATTCCTGCATCAAATGATAAATGCAAGATGTATACTTCTGTTTCAGATAATACTCCACAGTTGGACACATGTCAAGCACTTTTTATAAAAATTCGCGAGATTTTTTTGCGCATTTCTGCGCTCATCCAATTTTTCATGCGCATTCCCACGCTTTCTGCTCAAGCAAATCGCTCGAATCCATGCACTTTGCACATTGCTCCTTCCCGTTCTTCCTGCTATACTGATACACAAATCTCTCATTTGGAAAGGATGCAGCCTCCATGTCCCTCGAAAAAGCAAAAGCCTATCTTTCCGCCCGCGGCTTTCTCGATCACATCATCGAGCTGGCCGATTCCACCGCAACCGTCGCCGAAGCCGCGCAGGCACTGGGCGTTCAGCCCGGCATGATTGCGAAAACCATGTCCTTTTTGCAGGGCGACAAGGCCGTTTTGATTCTCACCGAAGGCACAGCAAAGGTCGATAATCGCAAATATAAGGATACGTTCCACACCAAGGCCAGAATGATTCCCTTTGAGGATGTGGAGCGCCTGATCAGCCACGCGCCGGGCGGCGTCTGTCCGTTCGGCGTGCCGGACGATGTGGAGGTCTATCTGGATGAAAGCCTGCGGCGGTTTGAAACCGTCTATCCGGCGGCCGGGAATGATCACAGCGCCGTCAGGCTGACCATTTCGGAGCTGGAACAGGTTGCAAACGTCAAGGGCTGGGTGGATGTGTGCAAGGAAATTGAAACACCCGTTTAATCAGCCACGATGCAAAAAAGACGCTGACATTTTTTCGTGTCAGCGCCTTTTCTTTATGGATTCTGTTACTTTCCCAGCTTCTCCCACGCGCTTTCAATCGCTTCGAGCGTCTTGGGATCGGCAACGCCGCTTGCGTTCAATCCGTTGGCCTTCTGGAAATTCGCAACGGCGCGGGTCGTGCCTTCGCCGAATTTGCCGGTACGGATGCTTCCCTTATAATAGCCCAAATCCTTGAGCTGGGTCTGCATGGTGATGACGGCTTCGCATGGCTCCATGTCCTCATAAAGCGTACCCTCGTCATAGAAGCGCTCGGTGCGCTCCTGACCGCAGAGCGTACAGGTGGCCACGCGAGTTCCCTTCTTCTTGCCCTCCGGCTGGCTTGTTACAGTGTATTTGCCGTAGACATGCTCCAGATGATCGATGGAAACCGTCTGCGTCTTGCCGCAGCGGGCGCACGTCTGCTCGCCCTTGCCGTTCTTCGCGCAGGTCGGCTCCTGCGTCACGCGGATTTCGCCCCAATCGTGCCCCAGCTTCGCGAGGGTTTCCGTCTTTCTGCGTCCGCATACCGTGCAGTAGGATTCGCCCTTGCCGCTTTGCGTGCAGGTCGGCTCGGTCACGACGCTCATCTCGCCGTATTCATGCGGAAGCATTTCGATTTTCTTGGAAACCGTCTGGTTGCAGGCCGAGCAGACGCCTTCCTTGCGTCCCTCCTGCGTGCAGGTCGGCTCGCGGGTGATCGTCCATTCCTCCACTTCGTGCGGCAGTTTCTTGGTGTATCGCTTCTCCCAGTGGTCACACTCGCGGCAATAGCGGAAATCCAGGCCCTCCAATCGGCAGGTCGGATTGCGCTTGGTCTTCCACGGGCCGAAGGGATGATCGCCCTGGCATTCTGCCAGCGCCGCGGTGGAAAGCATCAGAGCAAGCAGCAGCAGCGCGCCGAATCCCCATTTTGTTTTCATGGTATATAGCCTCGTTTCATTTTTCTTTGATTGTATCAAAAAAACGAGAGTCTTTCAACTCCCGTTTTACGCGCCGGCCGTGCCTCGCTTCATTCTCTCAAAAGAAAAGACCCAGACGACCGTCTGAGTCTTCATCTGGAGGCGCCATCCAGAATCGAACTGGAGAATGAAGCTTTTGCAGAGCTTTGCCTTACCGCTTGGCCATGGCGCCGCAGTGGAGCGGTAGACGAGATTCGGACTCGCGAC
>CAKUJA010000020.1 GCA_934661135.1 uncultured Oscillospiraceae bacterium | reverse complement strand
AAAAGAAAGAGAACTTCCGAAACCGTACCATTTTACCGTGCCGTCATCATGTAACATCTCATTTTCCCGGCCTTATTCGCCCGCCCCTAGTCACCTCACGTAGTCCAACTACGCGCCGCACGCGATCTTGATGATGGCGGTCAGGCAATATCCTACGGATACAGTACAACCTTGCGTCCGCCCCTACAATTCTATCGTATTTTTTCCGAATTCCATACACCGTAGTTTCCAAGGGCGCTCCTTCTGACGCGGCCGCTGGAAGGGGTTGGGGGAAACCATCCGAACGGTTTCCCCGAGCGCTTTTTCTTTTGCCAGGCGTTTTCTTTGTGGAGTAGCAAAAAAGAAAATACCGTCCGTGCCCTTTTTCTCCAAAAAGGAAAGAATGGGTGGCACAAAATTTCTCTTTTTAGCATTTTTCAAAACGAAACAAAAAACGCCCCGGGCTCCCTGTACCGCACCCCATTTATTAGACAAGTATGATAAAACACTTGTACTAGGGTGTATCTGAAAACTCCCAACACACCCGGACAGCGGGTCTTTTTGCGGTGCGCCGCGCCATTTTTCCTTGAAATACGTCAGTATTCCTGCGAAAAAACGTCTTGCTCAGCGCAAAAAATCCTCGCTGCCGGTCACATTGAGAGTTGGAAGAATGCACCCTAGCTGACCGAAGGGGCGGAGGCCTTTGCAAAGTTACCGGACGGAACAAGCCTGATGCTTCTGTATTTACAGGAGCTTCGCCCCATGGAACACTTCAAACGGGAACTCATTGAATATCTGGATTACTGCAACAACCGCAGAATCAGGGAAAAGCTGAAGGGCTTGCCGCCTGTAATTCACAGACAGCAAGCCCTTTTGATGCTTGAACAAGTTGTATTGAAAATATTTGTCTAACTTTTTTGGGGGGTACTTCAGGATGGGGCGTTCTGCGTTTCCGTCATTCCTGTGCAAGGCGCTGCAAGATCGTGGCGATCTGCGCGCGGGTCAGCGTGCCCTTCGGACGGAATGCGCCGTGTGAGCCTTGCAGGATGCCGAGCGCAGTGCACTGCGCGACGCCGTCCCGCGCCCAGGTTGAGATGCGTGCTGCGTCGGTATAGTCGAGCGGAGCGGTCTCCGCGGCGCGTCCGCTGAGCGTAAGGAAGCGAGCGATGACGGTCGCCGCCTGTTCGCGGGTGAGCGTCCGGCCGGAATGAAATTCACCGTTTGCGCCGATCATCAGTCCCGCGCTCTGCGCCCAGCGGATGTAGGGCGCGTCCGGATCATCGGACGAGACATCGGTATACGGCATGGGTTCCCCAGTCTGATATGCCGCAGGAATACCGCAGAAGCGGCCGAGTGCCGCGACAAATTCACCGCGCGTGAGATAGCGGTTCGGCTTCCAGCGGCCGTCGTCCTCCGGCAGCAGCCAGCCGCGGCGGATGCTGAGCGCCAGCGCGTCATACGCCCAGTGCTCGGTCAGCTTGCTCTCATCGTAGGACTGCGGCGGAACCTCGTCGGCAGGCAGATTGATGCCGTGGTTTTTTGCGTCGTAGTAGACTTTGCCATTTTCCGGCGTGACGCCGCGCCGCGCAAGGAGCTGCTCGACGGTGACGAACTCGTAGCCTTCGTCCAGCAGCTTGTCGATGGCGGCCAGCGCACCGGGGATGCTGGTTTTGTGGATGTCGTGGACGAGGAGAATCGCGCCGTCGTAGGCGCCGTTAACCAGATTCTTGCAGACCGTGTCGGCGTTGCGGTATTTCCAGTCCTCCGGATCAACACTCCATGCAATCAGCGGCGACTGGATGGTTTTCCGCACAGTGGCGTTGGCGTTGCCGTAGGGCGGCCGCACCCAAGCGCTTGCGCTGCCGCCCGCCGCCGTGATGAGATCCTGCACGGAGGAGACTTCCTTTCGGATTTTTGCGGCGGAGAGCGTGTTGAGGTTGGGGTGATCCCAGGTGTGGTTGCCGAGCTGGTGCCCCTCGTCCACAATGCGCTGGAGCAGCTCCGGGTATTTTTCCGCGCGGTATCCCGCGATGAAGAATGTGGCCTTGACGTTGCGGTCGGCCAACGCGTCCAGCAGATCGGCCGTATAAGGGCCGGGACCGTCGTCAAACGTGATGGCAAGCAGCTTGGCACCGCAGTCCTGCTCCGCAGCCAGCGTCGGGACAGCGAGACTCAGCAGCAGCGCGGCAAGCAGAACAACCGCCGAAAGGCGGGGAATTGCAGACTTCATAGGAACCCTCCTTCCTGTTCCACCATTATAGCATAGATGACAAATTTCGACACCTTAAAAATTATAAATAGATTGCTGCCTGTTTCATTTTAGAAATTATGAATGTAGAGTCGTCCGCCCCCATAGGAAGGAGTAGTATCAAGATTGCAGGTGTCTCCGAAAGGCGATGCGCAGAGCGCAGAGACCTTTCGGGTGGTAGGGATGGGCGCGACGGACGGATGAAGGCCGAAATCTTCTGAGAAAATTTAGGACTACGGTAGGAACTGCTGCCCTCTTTCTTTTCTTGGCAGATTGAAACCGTTCTTTTCTTTCTGAAGGAGAAAGAAAAGAATGGGTTCAAAAGGGCGTCCCTATCGGTTTCTGCTGTGGGGAGGGGAATAAAAAAACGATCTCCCCTCCGGGAGGAGGGGAGATCGGCGGCGTGTCGAAAAAGTCTTTTTGACACGCTGCGGGATCAGTTTTTCGATTTGCCGAGGTAAGCGGCCTTGACTTCTTCGTTTTCGGCCAGCTCCCGGCCGGAGCCGGACATGGTGATCTGCCCGGTCTGCATGACGTAGGCGCGGTCGGCAATTTTGAGCGCCATGTTAGCGTTCTGCTCGATGAGCAGAACCGTGATGCCCTGCGCGTTGATCTCGCGGATGATGTCGAAGATACCGCGCACGACAATCGGCGCAAGGCCGAGCGACGGCTCATCCATCATAATCAGCTGCGGCTTGGCCATCAGCGCCCGGCCGACGGCCAGCATTTGCTGCTCGCCGCCCGAGAGTGTCCCGGCAAGCTGCCATTCGCGCTCTTTCAGGCGCGGAAACAGCTCATAGACGCGATTGAGATCGTCCTGGATGTTCTGCTTGCGCAGATAGGCGCCGATGCGGAGATTTTCCGCGACGCTCAGGTTCGGGAACACGCGCCGACCTTCGGGCACGAGCGTGACGCCGCGGGAGACGATCTGATCGGTCGACTTTCCCAGCAGCGGTTCCCCGTGAAAGGTGATGCTGCCCGATTTCGGCTTGACGAGACCTGCGATGGTTTTCAGCGTGGTGGATTTGCCTGCGCCGTTCGAGCCGATGAGCGTGACGATTTTGCCCTGCTCCACGTCGAGGTCGATGCCCTTGACGGCTTCAATGCCGCCGTAGGAGACGACAAGATTGCGGATTTCCAGAATGTTACTCATCGTCGTCCACCCCCAGATATGCGTCGATAACGCGCGGATCGTTTTGAATCTCAGACGGCACGCCCGCCGCGATCTGCCGGCCAAAGTCGATCACATAGATGCGGTCGGAGATGTCCATAACAAGATCCATGTGGTGCTCAATCAGGAAGATCGTTAGGCCGAACTGGTCGCGGATGCTGCGGATGAACGCAGTCAGCTCGTCGGTCTCCTGCGGGTTCATACCGGCAGCCGGTTCGTCGAGCAGCAGCAGCTTCGGATCGGTGGCCAGCGCGCGGGCGATCTCCAGCCGGCGCTGCTTGCCGTAGGGTAGGGACGTGGCCATCTCGTCCTTGAGGTCTGCCAGACCGACGATCTCGAGCAGCTCGAGCGCCCGTGCGCGCTGTGCGCGATCCTCCTTCGCGTTCAGACGGAACGTGGCGGAGAACACATTGGACGTGCGGCGGACGTGCATGGCCGTGAGCACGTTTTCAAAGACTGTCATCGACTGAAACAGGCGGATATTCTGGAACGTGCGGGCGATGCCGCGCTTTGTGATTGCGTCCGGTTTGCTGACGATGTACTGATGGTAGCGGCCGGCGTTCTCCCCGGCATAGAGCTTTTTCAGCTTGCCGCGCGGATAGGTTTCGATGATCGGCTCGCCATAGAATTCGACCTTGCCATTTGTCGGCTGGTAGACGCCGGTGATGCAGTTGAACGCCGTGGTCTTGCCCGCACCGTTCGGGCCGATCAGCGCGACAATCTCGTGCTCGTAGATGTCCATGGACAGGTTGTTCACGGCGACAACACCGCCGAACTGCATCGTGACATTTTCTACATGAAGGACATTCTGCGCCATACTATTTGCCCTCCTTTCGCGGCTTGCGCCGGAGCAGGTCGGTCAGCTCGCGGTTGCCCATGATCCCTTTGCGGAAAAACAGCACGATGAGCATGATGATAACCGACACGATGGCCATACGGAAGCCGTTTTTGAAGATACCGGGCGCCTGAATGCCGAGGAATTCGCCCGAGTCCAGGCCGCGCAGCAGCCATTCGACGCTGGCAATGTATAAGAAGCTCGTGATGACGGAGCCGGTGATCGAGCCGATGCCGCCGATGACGACGATCAGCAGAATCTCATAGGTCATCGTGCTCTTGAACGAGAGCGCCTGCACCGCGCCCATATACATGGCGAGCATCCCGCCGCCGACGCCTGCGAAGAACGAGGAAATGATAAAGGCGAGGCGCTTGTGATGCGCAAGGTTGATGCCCATGGCCTCGGCAGCGACCTCATCGTCGCGGATGGCCTTGAATGCGCGGCCGTAGGTCGAGTTGACAAGCAGCAGAATCACGCCGATAAACAGCGCAATCAAAATCAGATAGGACGCAGCGTGGTCAAAATCCGGGTAACCCTTGAGCAGGTTCGAGCCGTTGGTGATCGGGCCGAGCGCATTCCACTGGAAGAACGCGCGCAGAATCTCGGCAAAGCCGAGCGTTGCGATGGCCAGATAGTCGGATTTCAGCCGCAGCACCGGCAGACCGATGAGATAGGCCATCAGTGCGGCAATCAAGCCGCCGATCAACAGGGCAAGCAGAATGCCGACGACTGTGCCTGCGCTCTGGCCGAAGAATTTTGCGAACGTTTCCGGCAGGGAGAACTGAATCAGGCCGCCCTCAAACTGCTGGTAGACGCCCGCGCGCTTGGCAACCGGAATGCAGAGCACTGCATAGGCATACGCGCCGAGCAGCATAAACCCGGCCTGACCGAGGGAGAACAGACCCGTGAAGCCGTTGAGCAGGTTCATCGACACGGCGACGAGCGAGTAGACTGCCGCTTTTTTGATGACCTTGATTGCAATATGATAGCTGGGGAGCACGGAATCGAGATAGAAGCACGCGGCCAGCAGCGCCAACAGGATGATGGCGACGAGGAGCGACTCGCGGTGTAGTTTTTTCGTCATGGCGTGTCCCTCCTTATACCTTGTCGGTGACGGCTTCACCGAACAGTCCCGTGGGCTTGACGCAGAGAATCACGATCAGCAGCGCGAAGGTAAACGCGTCGGAAAACGTGGAATAGCCGATGCCCTTGATGAGCTCCTCGCTCAGACCAATGATAAACGCGCCGACGACCGCGCCCGGAATCGAGCCGATGCCGCCGAATACCGCCGCGACAAACGCTTTCAGACCCGGCATACCGCCGGATGTGACGGAGACGTTCGGATAGTTGGTGAAGTAGAGCATTGCGCCGACCGATGCCAGCACTGAGCCGACGACGAACGTGAACGAGATCACGGAGTTGATCTTGATGCCCATGAGCTGCGCCGTCTCAAAATCCTTGGACGCCGCGCGCATCGCCATGCCGATCCTCGTTTTCTTCGTCAGCCAGAGAAGACCGAACACGAGCAGAATCGTCAGCACGGGCGTCACCAGTGTGACACGCTTGGTGCTCGCGCCAAAGACATTGATTGTGTCGGAGATCCAAGGAATCGGGTTTGTGACCGGCTTCGGCAGGCCGCCGGTCAGATAGAACGCGAGATTTTGAATCAGGTAGCTCACGCCGATGGCCGAGATCATCAGCGACATCCGCGGCGCGCTGCGCAGCGGCTTATAGGCCGCGCGCTCAATGAAAAAGCCGAGCAGCGCCGTGCAGACCACGACGAGCGGCAGTGCAAGGTACATCGGCAGCGACGCCGTGAAGTAGATCATCAGCAGTCCGGCCACCATGAACACGTCGCCGTGCGCGAAGTTGATGAGCCGCAGGATGCCGTAGACGAGCGTATAGCCGATGGCGATCAGCGCGTATTGACCACCGGCAGAGATGCCGTTAATGACATAGGGGAGTAAGCTCTGCATACAGGAGTCTCCTTTTTGCGCCGGATCTTTTCCGTTGATAGAAAAAATCACGCCGCTGGATTTTGATGTGGGATAACGGAGTATCCCCACAGCAGATCGCGCAGGATGTGCTGCGCGGATCCTCCGTTATAAACGGGGTGCGACCTGATAGGGCAAAATGCCCTATCAGGTCGGAATTGTAGTTTACGGTCTGCGCGGTTTGGGTGCGGCGCTTACTCGACGCCCTGAACCGTGACGAACTCCCATTCGCCGGTCTCGGTGTTGGCGGTCTTGATGTAGGCCGCATCGCGCTTGGCATCGCCGATCTCGTCGAATTCGATCAGGCCGGACACGCCCTCGTAGGAGACGGACGGCAGCGCAGCCAGAACGTCGGCGGGGTCCGCGGAGCCGGCGGACTTGATGGCCTCGAGCGCGGTGAAGTAGGCGTCATAGCCCATCGCGGTGACGGCAGAAACCATGTCGTTGCCGCCGTTGTTGGTCAGGGCGTCGGGGTTGGCGTTCATCCATTCCTTGATGCCGGCGTCGAATTCGGGGTTGCCGCCCTCCTGATAGAAGGTCGTGATCTTGACGCTGACGTCCTTACCCTTGGCGGACTCGACGACCATGTTGTTGTCCCACGTGTCGGAGCCGAGCAGCTCGCCCTCAAAGCCCTGCGAGGAAGCGGCCTCGATGATCAGCTGCGCATAGTTCGTGGAGACAGGAGCCATGATAACGCCCGCGTTCGCGGCCTGCGCGTTGTTGATGTAGGAGACAAAGTTCGCGGTGCCTTCCGGGAAGTCCTCGGAGACGACCGTGCCGCCGAGCGCTTCAAACGCCTGCTTGAAGTAGTAGACCAGACCCTGATCATAGTCGGAGCCGAGCATGGCCAGCGTGTAGGCGGTGGTCACGCCGGAGTTCCAGGCGTAGTTGGCAAGGACGGTGCCCTGGAACGGATCGAGGAAGCAGATGCGGAAGTAGACGTCGCAGTCTGCGGTGACCTGCGGGTTGGTGCAGGTGACGCCGATGGCGGGGACGCCGGCCTCGGCAAAGACCTCGCCGCCGGCCATGGAGACGCCGGAGCCGTAGGAGCCGAGGACGATGGAGACGTCACGGTTCATCAGTTCCGCCGCGGCGGACGGGCCGTTCTCAGCGGAGGTGCGGTTGTCGACGATCTCGAGCTTGACCTCATAGGTCTCGCCGCCGATCTCGACGGTGGGCTGTACGGAGTTGGCATACTGCATCCCGAGAATCTCCTGCTTGCCGCCTGCACCGTTGTCGCCGGTCTGCGGCTCAAAGACGCCGATGCGGACAACCTTGTCGCCCGAAGCAGCGGAGTCGCTTGCGGCATCAGCCGAAGCATCGGAAGAAGCGGAAGCATCGGACGAGGTGTTGGTCGAAGCCGTGTCCGATTTGGCGCTGTTGTCGCCGCAGCCGGCGAGCAGGCAGGCCATCAGTGCAATGCAAAGAAGAAGCGCAAGAATCTTTTTCATAGAATTCCCTCCAAACTGTCCGCACACAAAAGACAAATGTGCACGAAAAATCTATGGTTGACATTATAGCGGCGATGGAAGAAAAAAGCAAGCATTTTTTGCGCAGTTTGAAAGATTTTGTGAACTTGGCCGAAATTGTGTCGGAATCTGGGCGGAAAAATGTCTTCGCTGTGCTAAATGGAAAAAGCCGCAGTGGACTTTTGTTCGCGACAGGGCGATTTTGCACCGCACAGTCGGCTGTGAATGTAGGGGCGGACGACTCTGTCCGCCCGTCCCCGCCGCAGCGGAAAATGAAAAAACCGCTTCTCCTGCATGAAACAGAAGAAGCGGCTTAGGGTGTATCTGAAAACTGGGGGCATGTGAACAGTTTTCGGTTACACCCTACAATTACAGGTCGCAGTTGCCGACGGTGCGCGGGAAGGGGAGCACATCGCGGATGTTCGAGATGCCGGTCAGATACATGACGCAGCGTTCGAAGCCAAGGCCGAAGCCGGCATGACGCGTGGAGCCGTACTTGCGCAGATCGAGGTAGAACTGATAGTCCTCCGGCTTCAGGCCAAGCTCGTTCATGCGGGTGAGCAGCGTGTCGTAGTCGTCCTCACGCTGGCTGCCGCCGATGATCTCGCCGATGCCGGGCACCAGGCAGTCCATGGCCGCGACGGTCTTGCCGTCGGGGTTGAGCTTCATATAAAACGCCTTGATCTCCTTCGGATAGTCGGTGACAAAGACCGGACGTTTGAAGATCTGCTCGGTGAGGTAGCGCTCGTGCTCGGTCTGGAGGTCGCAGCCCCAGAAAACCTTGTAGTCGAATTTGTCGTTGTGTTCCTCGAGCATCTTAACGGCCTCGGTGTAGGTGACGTGGCCGAAATCGGAGGTCATCACATGGTGCAGCCGGTCGAGCAGTCCCTTGTCGACAAACTGGTTGAAGAAGGCCATTTCCTCGGGGCAGGTCTCGAGCGTGTAGGCAATGATATACTTAATCATGTCCTCGGCGAGCTTCATGTCGTCCGACAGGTCGGCAAACGAGATTTCCGGTTCAATCATCCAGAATTCGGCGGCGTGGCGCGTGGTATTGGAGTTTTCTGCGCGGAACGTCGGGCCAAAGGTGTAGATGTTTTTGAACGCCTGCGCAAACGTCTCGCCGTTGAGCTGGCCGGAGACGGTCAGGTTCGTCTCCTTGCCGAAGAAGTCTTTCGAGTAGTCGATCTTGCCGTCATCGGTCAGCGGCGGGTTGGAAAGATCGAGCGTCGTGACCTGGAACATCTCGCCCGCGCCCTCGCAGTCGGAGCCGGTGATGAGCGGGGTATGGACGTAGACAAAGTCGCGCTCCTGGAAGAACTTGTGGATGGCGTAGGCAATCACGCTGCGCACACGGAACACGGCCTGAAACGTGTTCGTCCGCGGACGCAGATGGCTGACCGTGCGCAGATATTCCATCGAATGGCGCTTTGGCTGAATCGGGAAATCCGGCGTGGACGCACCCTCGACGGCGATCTCGGCGGCCTGCACCTCAAACGGCTGCTTGGCATCCGGCGTGAGCACAAGCGTGCCGGTCACGATCACTGCCGCGCCAATGTTCAGTTTGGAGATCTCAGTGAAGTTCGGCAGCTCCGCGCCGAACACAATCTGCACCTGCGAGAAGAACGTGCCGTCGGAGAGGTTGATGAAGCCGAAGTTTTTGCTGGCGCGCAGGTTGCGCACCCAGCCGCCGACCTTGATCTGCTTGCCGGCATATTGATCCGTTTCCTTGAACAGGGAACGCACGGAAACGAGCTGTTCCATAGTATTGTTTTCCTCACTTTCGGAGTGTATTGATTTCTATCAAATTAAAGCAGCAAAATGCCCGCATTCTGGCAGGCCTTCTGCGTCTGCTCATCCCACAGGCTGCACTGTACCTCACCGATGTGGCACGTGCCGATCAGCAGCATACAGACGCGGCTCTGGCCGATGCCGCCGCCCATCGTCAGCGGCAGCTCGCCATGCAGCAGCATCTTGTGGAACGGCAGCTCGCGCCGCTCCTCGCAGCCGGCGAGCTTGAGCTGGCGCGCCATCGATTCCTCGTCGACGCGGATACCCATCGACGAAATCTCAAATGCGCACTCCAGCACCGGGTTCCACATTAAAATATCGCCGTTCAGCGCCCAGTCGTCATAGTCGGGCGCCCTGCCGTCATGCGGCTTGCCGGATTTCAGCTTGCCGCCGATCTGCATCAGGAAAACGGTGTGGTGCTCGCGCACAATCGCGTTTTCGCGCTCCTTCGGCGTCTTGTCGGGGTAGAGATCCTCAAGCTCCTGCGTGGTGATGAAGAACACCTCGCGGTCGAGCTTCGTGTGCAGGCTCGGGAACGCAATGCCGAGCGCGTCGTTCGTCTCGCAGACCGCGCCGACAATGTCGCGCACCGTGCGCTTGAGATATGCTTCGTTGCGATCCTCGCGGGAGATGACCTTTTCCCAGTCCCACTGGTCGACGTAGATCGAGTGAAGATTGTCTAGCTCCTCGTCGCGGCGGATGGCGTTCATATCGGTGAACAGCCCCTTGCCGACATTGAACTGATAGCGCTTGAGCGCCAGACGCTTCCACTTTGCCAGCGAGTGCACGACCTGCGCATTTACGCCAATGGCAGGGATGTCGAAGGAGACGGGGCGCTCGTAGCCGTTGAGGTTGTCGTTGAGACCGGAATTTTCATCGACGAACAGCGGCGCGGACACACGGCGCAGATTGAGCGCATTGCCCAGATTCACCTGAAAATTGCTCTTGATGAATTCGATTGCCCGCTGCAGCTCGTAGACGCTGAGCGGTGCATGATAGTTTTGCGGGATGCTTAGCTTGCTCATATGACAAACCTCACTTTCTTTGGACAACAACGCATGATTTGACAAAAGCGTGTCAACAGGATTTTACGGTGTTATCTTAAAATAATACGCTATATTATACGCGATCTGCCTGCATTATGCAAGATAAAACAAAAAAATCCCGCGCCAACCGGCGCGGGAGAACGGTTATTTGCGGCTGCGGAACTTGCGAAACAGCTCCCAAAGGATGACAAGCACCTGTGCGGCCGCACAGACGACAAAAATCAGCTCCAGATTCGGCACCGGCAGCGACAGGTAGATTGAAAGGCCGAGCGTCCAGATCAGCACCGACGTCGACACGCCCTGCCATAAAATGCCCCACCAAAGGCTGGTGAACACTGTTGCAATGATGGCTGAGACCGGCAGCGCGTAGATGAAAAACAGCCACGCCTGAAACGGCACGGCGAACACCGTGAACAGGAAGAACACCAGCGTCGCCACGGCGAATGTCAGCGCGACGGAGAGAATCAGGATGAACATATGGAACCCCGGCCGGTTCTCGCTCGGCGGTTCCTCCTCGCCGATCAGATTGCTGACCGTGATGCCATACAGGTCGGCAATCCGCGTGAGAATATAGATATCGGGCAGACTTTCTCCGCGCTCCCATTTCGAAACGGATTTGTCGGAATAATTCAGCTTTGCCGCCAGATCCATCTGCGTGTCCCTGTGCGCCTTGCGGTATGCTGCGATATTTTTTGATACGGTGTGCCGCAGGGCGGCTTCTTCGACCTGCATACTGTCCTCCTACGTGAAAACCATTGAAAACGCTGGAAATTCTACTGCCGGTAGAGACCAATTCTCCCACGCGCGCTGCGGCAGGAAGCACCGGTAGGGTGACAAACAGGCGCGGCTGTGGTAGAGTGGCGACAGAAAGAAGATGTGCTCTCATCCAGACATCATTTCTAAAAAGTATATCATACTTTTGGCCGCCGCGCAAGCGCCGGCGAAAACGCATCCGGCGTCCCACACACCGCGCCGGGTGCGCTTTTTCTTTGCGCGGCAGCGCCTTTTTGCATTGACGCGCCGGGGCATATCGTGTAAACTATCCGTAAAAGATTTCGTTGAGGTGAACCGGAATGGATCGAGAACTGGTCGAGCAGCAGCTTGCGTCGCTGCCGCTGGCGCAGTATGGATGGATTGAGACGAAAAATCTGACGTTCTCCGCGCGCATCCGCCATGTCTGCGAGCAGGAATGCCCGATGTACGGCAAGACGTGGGCGTGCCCGCCGGCGGTGGGATCGGTGGAGGACTGCCGCACGCGCTGCCTGTCCTATCCGAAGGCGCTCTACCTGACCACGCTGACCGAGGTGTCGGACATTGCCAACCTGGACGAGACGCTGGCCACCCGCGCGCCGCACGAAGCGATTACGCGGCAGGCGCTTGCAATTTTGAAGCCGCACGTGCAGGATGTCATGGTGCTCTCCACCGAGGCCTGCGCCATCTGTGAGCGCTGCGCCTACCCGGACGCGCCCTGCCGCCACCCCGATCAGATGTTCCCCTGTGTGGAGAGCCACGGCATTGTGGTCACCGACCTCGCGGAAGCGGAGAGCATCGATTTTTACGGCGGGAACCTTGTCACCTGGTTCTCGCTGCTGCTGTTCCGCGAGTAAGCGCGTCATTCCGCCGGAAGCCGGAACGCCGCCCAGACGCCGCTCTCCGGCAGTGCGGAAAATGACATTGATGCTCCGGTCGTGGGATGTGGAAACGCCAGACGGAACGACCAGAGCGCGGGCGCGGAGCCTTTGCCGCCGTATTTGCCGTCGCCCGCGAGCGGGCAGCCGCGGGACGCGAACTGCACGCGAATCTGGTGCGTCCGCCCGGTATGCAGCCGGATGCGCACAAGCGTCCCGGCAGGAGCGGATTCCAACGTGGTATAATCCAAAACCGCTTCCTTTACGCCGTTTCGCGGCCGGTTGACAACGTAGGTCTTGTTTTTGAAGCGGTCGTGGTAGAGCAGATCGCGCAGCGTCCCGGCGGGATTCTCCGGGGGGCGCGTCAATACAGCGAGATATTCTTTTTCCAGCAGGCCGGACTGTATCGCGGCGGAAAGCGCTGCGGCGGCCTGCTTTGTGCGCGCGTAGACCATCACGCCGCCCACGGCCTGATCGAGTCGGTGTACCGGGTAGATCGTGCCGCCGAGCGCAGCGGCCAGCAGCGACGGCATGGCGGCCGGCGCGTCGCCCTGCGCGGCAGTGCCGCAGGGTTTTATGCAGACGGCAATCTGCGTGTCGGAGTAGAGAAGTTGCATAGTGTATCACCTCGTGTGCCACCATCATACCGGGAGACTGAGAAAAAAGCAACGAAAACCTTGCCCTGCGGCAAGAAAATCCGGATATTCAGAGAAATTGGAGACGGTTATGACAACAAAAGAGTACCAGCAGAAGGGAACGTTTTCGATCTTCCTTTCTTTTTTCAAGCCGCATATGGGGCTTTTTATCCTCGATATGCTCTGCGCGCTGATTGTCGCGCTGATCGACCTGTCCTATCCGATCATTTCGCGCACCGCGATCAACAAACTCCTGCCGGTCAATGCCTACGGCACGTTCTTCCTCGTGATGGGCATTGTTGTGCTGGCCTATATCCTGCGCGCGGCGCTCTATTATGTGATTACGGTCTGGGGTCATACATTCGGCGTCCGCGTCGAAGCGGACATCCGCGAAACGCTCTTTGCCCATATGCAGGAGCTTGGCTTCGACTTCTACGACCGCAACCGCACCGGCCAGCTTATGAGCCGCCTGACAAGCGACCTGTTTGAGATCACAGAGCTGGCGCACCATGGCCCGGAGGATCTGTTTATCTCCGCCGTGACGATCGTCGGTGCGCTGATCGTCATGTTCTCCCTCGAGTGGCGGCTTGCGCTGGTCGTCTGCATCATCATTCCGCTGTTCACATTGATCGCCATGTCGCGCCGCCGCGCGATGAGCGCGGCGTCCCGCGGGGTGAAGCAGAAAACCGGCAGCATCAACGCGGATATTGAATCGTCGCTGTCCGGAATGCGGACAGCCAAGGCTTTTGCCAATGAGGATGTGGAGGAGGAAAAGTTCCGCCGCTCCAATGAGCTGTTCAAAGGCGCCAAGAAGAAATATTATGAGGAAATGGGATTTTTCCTCGGCTTTATGGAGCTGTTTGTCAGTATGCTCTCCGTCGCGGTTATCACGGCCGGCGGCGTGCTGATTATGCAGGGACGCATGAACGTCGTCGACCTGCTGACGTTCTCGCTCTATATCACAACGTTTGTCAATCCGGTTCGCAAGCTGGCCAACTTCTCGGAGCTGTTTGCCAACGGCGTGGCCGGCCTGTCCCGCTTCGTGGAGATCATGCGCACCGAACCCGCCCTCGCCGACGCGCCGGATGCCGTCTCTCTCGACCGTGTCGAGGGGCAGATTGACGCCGACCATGTCAGCTTCGCCTATGATGGCTCGCTCGACGTGCTGCACGATGTCAGCATCCATGTCGCACCCGGTGAAACTGTCGCGGTCGTCGGCCCGTCCGGCGGCGGAAAATCGACACTCTGCCAGCTTGTGCCGCGCTTTTATGATGTGACGAGCGGCTCCATCCGCATCGACGGCGTGGATGTCCGCGAGATCACGCAGCAGAGCCTTCGCCGCAACATCGGCATTGTCCAGCAGGAGGTGTTCCTGTTTGCGGCCTCCATTCTGGAGAATATCCGCTACGGCCGCCCGGACGCGACCATGGACGAGGTCGTTGCCGCGGCCAAGCGTGCCGAGATCTACGACGACATCATGGCCATGCCGGATGGCTTTGATACCTACGTCGGCGAACGCGGGACGCTCCTGTCCGGCGGCCAGAAGCAGCGCATCTCCATCGCGCGCATCTTCCTGAAAGATCCGCGCATCCTGATTCTCGACGAAGCGACCTCCGCGCTGGATTCCCTGACCGAAGCGAAGATTCAGCACGCATTTGACGAGCTGGCCAAAAACCGCACCACGCTCATCATTGCCCACCGCCTGTCGACGATCCGTGCCGCCGGCCGCATCCTCGTCGTGGTCGACGGCAAAATCGCCGAGGAGGGGACGCACGAAGCGCTCCTTGCGAAAAACGGCGTCTACGCCGAGCTCTGCCGCACGCAGAATTTGATCTAGGGCGTATTCTTCCAACTGGCGATGTGACCGGCGGCAAGGAATTTTTGCGCTGAGCAAGGTGCTTTTCGCAGGAATACTGACGTATTTCAAGAAAACATACTGCGGCGCAGTGCGAAAAGACCCGCTGTCCGGGTGCGTTGGGAGTTTTCAGATACATCCTAAAGTCGAGAGGGAAGGGCGGAAATTTTGAGGGCAGGCGGCCAAAGCCGAGAAACCGAAACCCGAATTCCGGCGGGATTACGGTAGAACGAGGGACTTTCGTCGCTTTCCAGCCAATTTTTTGGCTTGTATTTCCGCCCAAAAGAGTATATAATGAACGCTGTTCCGCATCTGGAACGATGATTCAAAGCCTTTTGGAGGAATCCCTATGATGTCTGCATCCGGCAGTTCCATAGAACAATATCTGCGTCCCGGCAAACACGCGCACCTCGTCGGAATCGGCGGCGTCTCCATGCGTCCGCTCGGTCTGGTGCTGCGCAGCATGGGACTGGTGATTACCGGCTCCGATATGAACGCCTCCGTTGCCACGGAGGAGCTTCAGCGCAGCGGCATCGCCGTCTATATCGGCCACCGGGAGGAAAACATCGAGGGCGCCGACTGCGTCATTCGCACTGCCGCCGCCCACAACGACAACCCCGAGATCGCGGCGGCACGCGCCGCCGGTATTCCGATCTTCGAGCGCGCGCAGGCGTGGGGGTATCTGATGCGCTCCTATCAGAACGCGATCTGCGTCTCCGGCACCCACGGCAAGACGACCACGACGTCCATGCTGACGCACATTTTCATGCAGGCGCAGCGCGATCCGACCGTGATGATCGGCGGCAGTTTGCCGCTGCTCGGCGCGGGGCATCGCGTCGGCCACGGCGACACGATCATTTTGGAGAGCTGTGAATACTGCAACTCGTTTTTGAACTTTTTCCCGACGGTTGCGGTTATTCTGGACGTGGACGCCGACCATCTCGACTTTTTCAAGGATTTGGCCGATGTGGAGCATTCGTTCCGCACCTTTGCCGAGCTTGTCCCGGCGGACGGCCTGATTGTGGCCAATGGCGACGATGGCAACACCGCCGACGCGCTGCGCGGCATGGCCTATCTTCGCTTCGGCTTTGCGGAGACGAACGACGTCTACGGCAAGAATTTCTCGGCCGATTTCCGTGAGTTTGACGTCTATTGCGGTGGGCAGCTCTACTGCCATCCGAAGCTCGGCGTGCTCGGGCGGCACAATGCGATGAACGCGCTGGCCGCCTGTGCGGTTGCGTGGAAGTTCGGCATTGCTGCGGCGGATGTGGAGTCGGCGCTGGCCATGTTCCATGGCGCGGGGCGGCGTCTGGAGTTCAAGGGCATCTACCATGGCGCAGACATCTATGACGACTACGCGCACCATCCGAGCGAGCTGCACGCACTGCTCGAAACGGCGCGCACTATGGGATACCGGCGCATCGTCTGTGCCTTCCAGCCGCACACATACAGCCGAACCAAGGCGCTGTTCGATGATTTCGTGCGCGAGCTGCGCACGGTAGATCTCGCCGTGCTCACCGACATCTATGCAGCGCGCGAGCAGAACAAGGTCGGCGTTTCATCCAAAGATCTGGCGGACGCCATCCCGGGCAGCGTCTATTGCCCATCTTTGCCGGAGCTGACGGAGTATCTGGCGTCCATCGCGCAGCCGGGCGACCTGATTCTGACGGTCGGCGCGGGCGACATCTACAAATCCGGCGAACGCCTGCTCAAACGGGCATAATCCAATGAGCCGATGCGCTGCATCGGCTCATTTTTGATGAAAAAGCAGCCTGAGATGCAAGCTCTCAGGCTGCTTTTTCAGACTGCGGACAGTACCTCGCCGATCTTATCGCGGAAGATGAGGTTTGCCCGCCCGTCATAGGGCGTGGCGTCGCGGTTAATGAGCACGAGCTTATCGCCAGTGTAGTAGTCAATCAGTCCCGCCGCGGGATAGACCGTCAGCGACGTGCCGCCCACGATCAACACCTCCGCTTCCGCAATGGCTTCTATCGCGCCGCGCAGCGTCCGCTGGTCAAGGCCTTCCTCGTAGAGCACGACGTCCGGCTTGATGAGTCCGCCGCACGCGCAGTGCGGCACCCCCGCAGTGGAACGGATGTAGTCCGCATCGTAAAATTTTCCGCACGTCTGGCAGTAGTTGCGCAGCGTTGAGCCGTGCAGCTCGTAGACGCATCTGCTGCCCGCCTTTTGGTGCAGACCGTCGATGTTCTGCGTCACAATCGCGCGCAGCGTTCCTTCGCGCTCCCACTTGGCAAGCGTCCTGTGCGCGGCGTTCGGTTCAATCCCCGGCACAAGCATCTTTTCCCGGTAAAAGCGGTAGAAATAGTCGGTATGCGCATAGAAAAAGTGGTGGCTCAAAATTGTCTCCGGCGGATAATCGAACTTCTGGTGGTACAGTCCGTCCACGCTCCGAAAATCCGGGATACCGGACTCGGTCGATACACCTGCGCCGCCGAAAAAGACGATGTTGTCACTTCCGGTAATCCAGGTTCTTAGGGTCTCTAAGTCGGAACTGTTCATTTTCTTCCTCCAATTCCGCGATAAACTTGCGTTCTGCCCGCGTTTTGTAGGGGAACCGCAGCTTTTGGAACATATCGGGGCGCAGCTCCATCGTACGGAGAATGGCCTGCTTTCGCCGCCAGCGGTCAACCTTTTCATGGTTGCCCGAGAGCAGCACCTCCGGTACCGTCAGGCCGTGCCATTCCTCGGGGCGCGAATACTGCGGGTACTCCAGCAGTCCGTCCCAGTGGCTCTCGTCCGTGAAGCAGACCTCGTCGCCAAGCACGCCCGGCACGAGCCGCGATACCGCGTCCACGACGCACATCGCCGGCAGCTCGCCGCCGGTCAGCACAAAGTCGCCGACCGAGATTTCCTCGTCGACGCACTCGTCGAGGAACCGCTGGTCGACGCCCTCATAGTGCCCGCAGACCAGAATCAGCGCGTCATAGTCGCGCTGGAGCTGCTTGGCCTTCTCCTGCTGAAACACGGCGCCGCACGGCGAGAGATAGATCGTGTGCGCGGGCGCACCGAGCTCGTCGCAGATCGCCGCCCAGCAGCGGTAGAGCGGGTCGCACTGCATCACCGCGCCGCGCCCGCCGCCGTAGGGATAATCGTCCACCTGATTCTGCCTGTTCGTCGTATAGTCCCGAATCTGGTGCGTGCGGATCTCAATCAGGCTCTTTTTCTGTGCGCGCCCGAGGATGCTGGACTGCATCATCGCGTCCACCGCCTCCGGGAACAGCGTCATGATGTCAAACCGCATCGCTCTGCATCCCCTCCAGCAGCCGCACGCGGACATAGCCCTCCTCCAGATTGCGCTCGAGAATGAACTCCGGCACGGCGGGAATCAAATATTCCTGTTCTCCCTCAACCACGTAGACGTCGTTCGCCGGGAGCTGCAGGATCTCCTTGACCTTGCCGAGCGTCCGCTCGCCGCAGAGCACCGGCAGTCCGATCAGGTCTTGAATGAACATCGAACCCTCGGGCAGCTCGGCGTCATCGCGGTTGATCTCGATCACCACGTCGCGCAGCCGTGCCGCGGCCTCTACGCTGTCGATGCCCGCGAGCTTCATCAGCACGCACGTTTTCTGCACCCGCGCGTCCTCCACGGCATACGGCTTGCCCGCGAGATATACCGTGTCGAAGTCCAGCAGAAAGTCAGGACTGTCCGCCCACGGCAGAATTTTCACATCGCCGCGCAGACCGTGTGTCGACACGATCTTCCCGGCGGGGAGATATTGCTTTTTCATGGGAACCTCCATAACTGGGGTAGATACCATTAGTATAACGTGTTTTTCGAAAGGAAACAAGAGAAAATCTTCGCAGGCAATACTTCTGATGCTGCGCAGGCAACATCTTGCAGATACGGTACAAACTTGCGTCCTACGCTGCACCTTGTAGGGGCGGATGACGCTGTCCGCCCGCTTCTGCGATTTGCAACCGCACATCGCTCATGTCCTTGCAAATTCTATCGTAGCTCTCTCGAATTCCAATGATTTTTCTGCAAACCCAACAAAAACAGAAACCCCCGCCGCAAGGCGGGGGTTCTGACTCAATCTACGATCTCCACAGAGATCTTTTTGCCGTTGCGCTGAGCGACGGACTTCATGATCGTGCGGATCTCCTTGGCGATGCGACCCTGACGGCCAATCAGCTTGCCCATGTCCTCGGGCGCAACGCGCAGCTCGAGTACGGTGGTCTCACCTTCGATTTCCGTCACGGTAACGCTATCGGGATCGTCGACCAAATTCTTTGCCATATACAGCAAAAGATCTTTCATTGTAATGCTCCTAATTACAGGACGTTAGCCTTCTTCAGCAGGCCGCGGACGGTGTCGGTGGGCTGAGCGCCGTTCTTGATCCACTGCTTGGCCTTGTCAGCGTCGACAACGATTGCGGACTCTGCCTTCGGGTCATACGTGCCGATCTCTTCGATGCAGCGGCCGTCGCGCGGGAAACGGGAGTCTGCAACAACGATACGGTAGAACGGATTCTTCTTGGCGCCCATTCTTCTCAGTCTGATCTTAACCATTTGTTTGTTCCTCCAAATATAACTCTCTTGATTTTTTATACTTCGTAAAGCTATGCAAAGTTAGCTGAAACGATAAATGAATGGATAAAATTAAAAATTTAACACACCGACAGGATCGGATGACTCAGCAAGTGGATTTGCCGAAAGATTTTGCGGCAGAAAAAGAAATATTTTTGCAGGAATACTTTGCATATTTCAAGAAAAGATTCCGCATTTCTGCCGTGAAAGATCCGGCAAAGTCCGCAGATGCAGTTGTACGATGCTGTCGTGATCTCACATACCCGGGAAGCCGCCCATGCCGCCGAACAAGCCGCCCTTTTTGCCCATGCGCTTCATCTTCTTCTGCGCGCCGGGGCCGGAGAACTGCTTGGCCAGCTGATTCATCATGTCGAACTGCTTGAGCAGGCGGTTGATGTCCTCCACTTTCACGCCCGCGCCCGCCGCGACGCGGCGCTTGCGGCTGTGGTTGAGGACGCTGGGGTTCTCACGCTCATACGGCGTCATCGACTGAATGATCGCCTCGGTGCGCGCCATGGCCTTTTCGTCGACCTGCGCGCCCTTGAGCGCACCGGCATTCATGCCGGGGATCATGCCCGCAATTTCGTCCAGGCTGCCCATGCCCTTGAGCTGGACAAGCTGATCGTAGAAATCGGAGAGCGTGAATTTATTGCTGCGGAGCTTTTGCTCCAATTCTGCGGCCTTCTTCTGGTCGAACGCCGCTTCCGCCTTTTCAATCAGCGTCAGCACGTCGCCCATGCCGAGAATACGGGATGCCATGCGGCCGGGGTGGAACGGCTCAATCTGGTCGAGCTTTTCGCCGGTGCCGATGAACTTGATCGGTTTACCCGTGACGGCCTTAACCGAGAGCGCCGCGCCGCCGCGCGCATCGCCGTCGAGCTTCGAGAGAATCACGCCATCGATGTCGAGATAGTCGTTGAACGTCTGTGCGGCATTGACCGCGTCCTGACCGGTCATCGCGTCGACAACGAGCAGGATTTCATTCGGCTTCACCGCAGTCTTGATGGCCTTCAGCTCGTCCATCAGCGCTTCGTCGACGTGCAGGCGGCCGGCCGTATCGAGAAAGACCATGTCGTTGCCGTGCCGGATGGCGTGGGCAATCGCGGCTTTGGCGATGTCGACCGGGTTTGTCTGCCCCATCTCAAAAACCGGGATGCCAAGCTGCCCGCCGACGACCTGCAACTGCTTGATGGCCGCCGGACGGTAGATGTCACAGGCTGCAAGCAGCGGATTTTTGCCCTGCTTCTTGAAAAGACCCGCGAGCTTTGCACCGTTCGTTGTTTTACCGGCGCCCTGCAAACCAACCAGCATCACGACCGTGGGCGGCTGCGACGCCATGTGGATTTTCTGGTTTTCGCTGCCCATCAGGGCGGTGAGCTCCTCGTTGACGATCTTGACGATCATCTGCGCAGGCGTCAGGCTTTCCAGCACATCCGCGCCGACGGCGCGCTCCGTGGCCTTTTTGATGAAGTCCTTGACAACCTTATAGCTGACGTCGGCTTCCAGCAATGCCAGCCGGATCTCCCGCATGGCCTCCTTGACGTCGGCCTCGGAGAGACGGCCTTTGCCGCGCAGCTTTTTGAATGCGTTGGAGAGCTTTTCCGTTAAGCCTTCAAATGCCATTGCTTACTCCTTTATTTCGTCCACCGCGGCAAGAATCTGCCGGGCGTAGTGCGCCGCCTCCGGCAGGCCGGAGAGCTGGCGGGCGGCAGACGCAATCCGCTCACAGGCGGCGCGCATCTGTTCTTCCCGGGCGATACAGCCGGTCTTGGCCTCAAATTCCTGCAAAAGCGCTTCCGCGCGGGCAAGCGCATCATGCACGCCCTGCCGTGTGACTCCGAGATCCTCGGCGATCTCGCTGAGCGAATAATCCTGATTATAGTAGAGGTCGAAGCAGGTGCGCTGCTTCTCCGTCAGGAGCTCGCCGTAGTAATCGTAAAGCAGCGTCATCTTCAGCGCGTCGTGCTTCATGCGGCTCCCTCCTGTCAGGCTTTTTACCTTTACAGCTTGCCTATCATACCGAATTTTTTGCCGTTTGTCAAGAGAAAAAGCTTGACAGCGCAGGAATTTGCGGAGAAAATTCCATTGCGTTTTTGAGAAGATTATGTTAACATAGGGAATACTCAAAAATACCCGTCAGAAAGGAGTTCCTTCCATGAGACATACAGTACATAAGCTGTTGGCGCTGGCGCTCTGCCTTGCGCTGCTCTGCACAGCGGCGCTGGCCACAATGCAGGAGAGCGGCACAGCGGGGTTGAAGCTGGCCGATGAGGTCAGCTACGCGCATACAAGCTGGTCGAACGACCAGAAAGAGGGGCAGTATTTGCAGGAGCACTACCTGACCTATACCGCCGGCGGCGCGGTGCGCCCGCGGGTTGTCTACGGCAGCACGCTCTACGGCCGCAGTCCGATGGACTATGCGGCAAAATTCCTCGCTGAGCAGGACTTGACGCTGGTCGCCGGTGTCAACGGTGCGTTTTTCGACATGGCAACCGGCATTCCCTACGGCCTTGTCGTGACAGACGGCATTCTGCGCTCGAGCGGCAATATCAGCTCCATCGGCTTCTTTGCCGACGGCAAAACCATCATCGGCACGCCGGAGTTACACGTCAAGCTCACGCTTGCCGGCGCTGAGCAGGAGATTTTCTACAATAAGGCGCTGACCAAGGACAATGGTATCGGTCTCTACTCCGCCGACTACGATACCGCAACGAAAAACAGCGTCTCTGCCTATAATGTCATCCTCCAGCCGCTCACCGGCAAGGCGGAGCTTACCATGGCCGGCACGCTCTCAGCCACGGTGCTCGGCGCGCAGGAAAAGACCTCCTCCTGCCAGATCCCGGAGGGATGCTTCGTCCTCTCCGTGGCGGAAGATACACGCTATCCCTCCGCGCTCAGCGCACTGCAAGCGCTGAAAACCGGTGATGTCGTGCAGATCACCACGACCTGCGATTCCACATGGTCGGGCGTGCAGTCCGCCTGCGGCGGCGGAGAGCTGCTGGTGGAAAACGGCGTGGCGGTAAAGACATTTACGCTTGATACGGCGGACAAGCTCCGCGCCCGTACCGCGGCCGGTCTCAAGGCAGACGGCACGCTGATTCTCTACACGGTCGACGAGTCGAGCGTCTCCGCCGGCCTGACGCTGCCGCTGCTGGCCGAGCGCATGGCAAAGCTCGGCTGCGTCACGGCGATCAACCTCGACGGCGGCGGCTCTACGGCGGTCGGTGTGATGTACCCGGGCTATACCGTTGGTTCGACGGTCAACAGCCCCTCCGACGGCAAGCTGCGCAACTGCGCAAACTTCATCTTCCTCGCCCGTCCGGTCTCCACCGTGGCGGCGCAGCCGCAGCACTTGCACCTCTATCCGGTCTCCGGCACCAATGTGCTGCCCGGCGCGCAGATCACCCTGACCACGAAGGCCACCGGCGCGGACTATCAGGCGACCGATCTGCCGAGTGATGTGGCATACAGCACAAATGGCGGCACGATTGAAAACGGCGTCCTCACCGTGAGCAGCACGGCGCGCGTCGGTGCGCTGACGGTCTCGGCGGCCAGCGGCGCGCTGCAAACGAGCGCCACCTACAATGTGCTCACCGGCGTCACCGGCATCACGCTGAAAAAGGCAGGGGAGAAGAACAACCTTAAAACGCTCCGTCTGGCCGGCGGCACGGCGGTTGACCTGAATGCGGAAGCGACTTACGCCGGCATGACCGTGCGCAGTACCGACCGCAGCTTCACCTGGGCCGTGTCTGACGGCCTCGGCACCGTCACGGCGGACGGCGTCTTTACCGCAGCCGACGTGAACAAGCCGCTGGAGGGCACACTGACCGTGTCCTACGGCTCGACAAAGACCGAGCTTCCCGTGACCATCAGTCCCTCCAATCCGTTCACCGACGTCAAGGGACACTGGGCCGAGCGGATGATCAACAGTCTCTACTTCGACGGCGTCGTCACCGGCTCGACACAGAAGGACGGCACAATGATCTACCGTCCGGACGATTCGATGACCCGTCAGGAGTTCATCGTGGCGTTGATGCGCTATCTCGGCACGAACCTGAGCGACTATCGGAGCACCACGCTTCCGTTTGCGGACAACAGCAAGATCGCTAAATGGGCGGGTGACGCTATGAAGGCCGCCTACGCGATGGGATACCTGACCGGCTCCAGCTCCGACGGCAAGCTCTACGCAAAGCCGGCCGACACGATCTCCCGGCAGGAGGCCATGGTCATCCTCTCCCGCACGCTGGAGCGCGGCGCGGAGTCCACGGTCGACCTCGACCGCCAGTTCTCCGATGCCGGCCAGATCGCCAAGTGGGCGCGCGAGCCGCTGGCGCAGATGCTTCAATCCGGCATCATCTCCGGTTCTAACGGCAAGCTGAACCCGACCGGCAAGGTCACCCGCGCGCAGGTTGCGAAAATGCTCTATACGATGCAGCAGCAGTAACCGCGGAAGGATAAGGAAGCGGAAGGATAAGGAATTAGACCCCCGGAGCGCCATGCGGTGCTCCGGGGGGTGAACTGTCAAAAAACGCTGGAATGCAGGTTTGTGACAGAGTCGCAGGGGAAGAGTGAAGGGGGCAAAGCGCCCCCTTCGCGTTCAATCAAGCAGCTTTTCAAACTTGATAAGATTGAAAAGCTGGACGGGCAGCGGGGCGAAAAGACTTTTTCGACACGCTGCCCCCGGAGCGCCATGCGGTGCTCCGGGGGTTGCGTCGTCCCTTTGACGGAACATGGGTTTTATGATATGCTGAGGGCAGAAAAGACGAAAGGACGCGACACAGATGCAATATCAGTTTGACGAGATCATCGACCGGCGCAATACCAATTCCGACAACGCCGATAACTGGCGCAAGTCGATGTTTGCCGCCGACCCCGCGCGCACGTTCCCGTGGAAGGACGAGGACATGATTCGGATGTGGGTTGCGGATATGGATTTCGCGGTTGCCCCGGAGATTTTGCAGGCTGTGCAGGCGCGGCTCGATCAGAAAATCCTCGGCTATGGCGCGGTCACCGACCCGGACTATTATCCCACGGTGCGACGCTGGTGCGAGAGGCGCTACGGTTGGAGCTTTCCGGAGGAGCAGCTCGTGTTCTCACCGGGCGTCGTCCCGGCGCTGCTTCAGTTGGTGGAGGATCTGGTCAAGCCGGACGGCGGAAAGGTGCTCACCATGATGCCGTGCTATGGCTCGTTCCGCCGCGCGTGCCAGTATAACGGCGTCGAGCTCGTCGGCTCGCCGCTCAGCTTGGAGGACGGAACCGATCGGATCGACTTCGACGACCTCGCGCAGAAAGCCGCCGATCCCGCGATGCGGATGCTGATTCTCTGCAATCCGCACAACCCGACCGGCCGCGTCTGGACGGCGGACGAGCTGCATCAGGTGGCCGCGATTGCCGAACGGCACCATCTCTGGGTCGTCTCCGACGAAATCCACTGCGATCTGCTGCGCAGCCATCTGCGCCATACGCCGATGGGCGCGGTTATGCCCGGCTACGACCGCCTGATCGTCTGTATGTCAGCCAGCAAATCGTTCAATCTTGCGGGACTGATGCATTCGCACATCATCATCCGCGACCCGGCCGAGCGGAAGCGCTTCTGCGCGCGCAGCAAAATCTGCGGCATGGTCGATCCGCTCTCCGTGGCGGCGCACAAAGCGGCCTACGCCAGCGGCGACGCGTGGCTGGATGCACTGCGGGCGTATCTCGACGGCAATCTGGCGCTTGTAGAGCAGTTTGCACGCGAGCATCTGCCCGAAGCGCACTTCCGCATCCCGGAGGCCACCTATTTCGCGTGGCTCGATCTGCGCGCCGCGCTGCCGGAGGTGGAAAATCTCCCGCTGTTCTTTGCCGAGCAGGCGGGCGTGCTGGTGGAAGCGGGCGACGCATTCTTTGTCGCGTCCGCCGAAGGCTTTGTCCGGCTGAATCTGGCCATCCCGCGCGCTGTGCTGCAAACCGCGCTTGCGCGCATGGCAAAGGCCATTGAAGCAGAAAAAGCCAGATAAAGAGCGAAATAAACGCGCCGCATTCCGTTCGGAATGCGGCGCGTGTCATTATTTCCGGTTCCAGGTGCTCGGGAAAAACAGCACCAGCATCGGGTATAGCTCCAGCCGTCCAAACAGCATATCGAGACAGAGCACAATCTTGGAGAGTGCCGAAAAACCCGCATAGCTGCCGGTCGGGCCGACCAGCTCAAGGCCGGGGCCGATGTTGTTGAACGTGGCAATGACCGCGGTGATCGTCGTGCTGCCGTCGAAGTTGTCCAGCGAGACAAAGAGAATTGAAACCACCATGATCAGGACGTACAGGATAAAATAGGCGCTCACCGAGCGGATGTTGTCCTGGCTGAGCGGCTTGCCGTCGAGCGTGACGACCTTGACCGTGTGCGGGTGCAGCAGCCGGCGCACCTCCGCCTTCGCCGCCCGCAGCAAAATCACCAGCCGCGAAACCTTCAAGCCGCCGCCGGTCGACCCGGCGCACGCGCCGACCAGCATCAGCAGCACCAGAATCGTGCGTGAAAGCTGCGGCCAGAGGTTGAAATCCACTGTGCCGTAGCCGGTTGTCGTGATGATTGAGCTGACGGCGAATGAAGCGTGGTGAAATGCGTCGTAGGCGCGCGGATAGTAGGGGAGGGTGTTGATTGTAATGGCCGCAATCGCGCAGACGATGATCCCGAGATACCACCGCAGCTCCGTGTTCTTCCACACGAGGTCAAATTTCCGCCGCAGCAGGAAGAAATAGATCGAGAAGTTCACGCCGAACAGCGCCATAAATACCGTTGTGACCGACTGGGCGTAATAGCTGTAACTGAGGAACGAGTCGCGCTTGATGGCAAGGCCGCCGGTGCCCGCCGTGCCGAACGTGTTGCAGAGCGCGTCAAAAACCGGCATCCCGCCCGCGAGATAAAAGAGAATCTGAATGGCGGTCAGGCCGAGATAGATCGTGTAGAGAATCTTCGACGAGTCCACCATCCGCGGCACCATCTTCGATACCGCCGGACCCGGACTTTCCGCGCGCAGCAGGCCGGTATCCGTGTGGCAAGGCAGGCGTAGGCCGGCTTGTCCCATGTAAACAGTCCCGCCTCCTTCGACCGCGCAC
>CAKUJA010000019.1 GCA_934661135.1 uncultured Oscillospiraceae bacterium | reverse complement strand
GTCTGCTGCTGGCCTGTATCGGCGTGCTGACCGTTATCGTCTGCGCTTTCGCGCCGCAGATCGTCACCTTTTTCAATAAAGATCCCGATGTAATCTCTGCCGGCGCGGTCTATCTCCGCTGGATCTGCCCATTCTATCTCGTGCACTCCATCGGCCAGATTCACATTGCCGTTCTGCAAGGCGCGGGAAACACGAAGCTCACCATGGGCATTCTCCTGTTCTCCTACGTCGTCACGCGTCAGATCTATCTCTATCTCGTGGCCAACTTCATCTCCTATACCGCCGTCCCGGTCGCCCTCGGCTATCCGGCCGGCTGGATCATGGCCGCGCTGCTTGCCACCTTCTTCTATTACCGCACCGATCTGACCAAAACCCGACTGACTTCCTAATCCCTTCAAATAACCCCAGAGCCGCCGTACCAATTCTCTTGGTACGACGGTTTTGGCATTTTTATCCTGTTTACTTTTTCCCTTACCCTTATAGCAGCAGGCAGTCCTCTCCGCTCGCCCACTGCACCACTGATTTACACCGCACCTTGTAGGGGTCGATGCCCACCAGTTTGTTCCCCCATTCTTTTCTTTCTCCTGCTGAGAGCGAAAAGAACGGGTTCAAGCTGCCAAGAAAAGAAAGCGGGCACAGTGCCAACCGTAGTCCTGAATCTGGCTCAAGAAATCTCGGCTTTCCTCTGTCCGTAGCATCCATCCCTACCGTCCGAAAAAGCGCCACGCTCTGCTCGCGCCTTTCAGAGACACCTGCAACGCGATTCTTACGCTGCACCTTGTAGGGGCGGACGCCCCTGTCCGCCCTTACCGCACTATGCTTTCGCCGAAGCCTTTTTGAGAAAGAAATGAGCCGCCGCACCGCACGCGATCTTGATGATGGCGGTCAAGCAGCATCCTACGAATGCGCTACATCCTAATATCCCACACTGCGCCTTGCAGATGCGGACGACCTTCGATCTTTCATACGCCGCGGGTTTCAAGGGCGAAGCGCCCTTGGCCGCTAGAGCGTCCAGAGAACCATTCGGAAGGATCTCTGGTCGTCTCTTTCTTTTCTTAGAAGTGTGAACCCATTCTTTTCTTTCTCTTTTCGGAGAAAGAAAAGAATGGGTTCACACTTCGCACTCCCTTTCTGAAGGAGAAACAGAAATGGGGACGAAATCTGCCCCGTTCTCTGAATAAAGAAAACTTCCCGCCGCGCCAAAGGCGGGCGGGACAATTCTCTCATACCGTCATTACATTGATATTGCGCTCCCGAAGCTGTTCGAGATACATCGGATTGATCTCCCTCCCAGTAATCAGCAGGTCAATATCCTCCAGTTTGCAGATGTTTACAAACGCAACCCGCTCAAACTTGGAATGGTCACACAGTACAACCACCTTATGCGACGCCTTCAGCATCAGCTTGTTCGTTTGAATCTCCGAGGTAGAGAAATTCATATATCCGATGTTGAAATCCACCGCGTCAATTCCGATAAACGTCATGTCCGCGTGCATCTGGCTGATCATCTGCTCCGTGAAATAGCCGTTCAGCGAGTAGTGGTTCTGCCGAAGACTTCCGCCGAGCACAGTCAGATTCACATTCGGATAGTCGGCCAAAATCACCGCGCTTTTCAAATCGTTTGTCGCCACATAGAGCGGAGAGATATCGTTGAGCGTCTTTGCAAATTCCAAAATTGTCGTGCCGCCGCCGAGCAGCAGCGTCTCATTGTTGCTCACCAGCTTGTGCGCCGCCGCCGCAATCCGTTGCTTTTCCCCGAGGAACATATCCTGCCGCACATGGAACGGCGGCTCCGCCTCGTTGCTGCTTACCTTTGCCGTGATCGGCGCAATCGACATCGCGCCGCCGCGCACCCGCCGCAGCAGATGCTCCTGCTCCATTTCTTCAATATCCCGGCGCGCCGTGGAGCGCGAACCGTTCGTCAGGGTAATCACTTCTTCAATTGTAACGGAATCCTTGCGGTGAAGCTCTGAAAGAATCTTCTCCCGGCGCTGTTCTTTGAGCATACTGACCTCTCCCTCTACTGAAGTAACCGCTGAATCAATCGCCTGCGGTGATCACCGGATCTTTTGCCCCAACGGTGCGGTTTGAAACGCTTGAAATATGTCGCAGCCGTTGGCGTCAAAGACGCCTTACGGATGCGGGCGCATACAAGATTCCTATGTTTTTCAACCTTTCAAAAATCTCTCGTCGATCACGCCTGCCGCTTGAATTATCGGTTGCTCGACCGGCCACAATTATATCATATTTGTTCACTTTGCGTCAAGATTCTGCATCGCAATTATTTGAACCTTTGTTCCCAAAATATCCTCAATCACCACATCCCCCGCGTGAATCGGCAGCGTCGGATGGCTCCGCCGCAATACGGCCGCGCACTCCAGCAGCTTTGCCTTCGGAATCGGTGCGGAGGATCGCACGGCAAACGGCCGCGTACATCCAGCCGCCTTCATCGTGCCGGTCAGTACGCGCATCGGGCAGACCGCCTCCTGCGCGGCATAATCCCGCCCGCGCTTGCAGTGGTTTCCCTCCACCGCGGTTACCGTCTGCCCTGCAACCTCCGCCGTCAGCCGGCATCCCATCGGGCAGCCGATGCAGATCATCTCCCGCTTCATGCCCTCACCTCCACGGATACCGTCAAATCGCCCTCCGCCTCCGTTTCCGGCAGCGTCAGCGTGCACATTTCGCCCGGCGTCAAAATCGTTTTTTTCACCCGGCAGATCTGCGTCTGCCCGCAGTGCACCGCCACCGCACAGTTTGTATACCGTCCGGCCGGCCGGAACTGAAGCTGTACGCTTTCTGTCTGCCCGCCGCGGATACGTTGCGGCACCAGGCCGCGCACCCCAAATCCCGCAAGCACATCTCTGCCCTGCCGCGCGTCTGCCGCATCGTCTTGCCGCGTGCTGCCGCAAAGATATGCCGCGGCATTCTCGCCCGCTCTGCTGCCCTCCATTGCCGCAAAATCAGCCAAATCGTGGACATGAAGCGCATTTCCGCACGCAAAAATTCCGCGTTTCTCTGTTTCCAACCGTTCGTCAACACGCGCGCCCCCGGTTGCGGCATCGAGCGCAATCCCCGCCTGCTCTGCAAGCTCATTTTCCGGAATTAGTCCGACAGACAGCACTAAACTATCGCATTCAATGATTTTTTCCGTCCCTGAAATCGGATTTCTATTGGAATCTACCTCTGCAATTTTTACCGCCGTCACACGGCTTCCGCCCAGAATTTCCGTCACTGTGGTGTTAAAATACAGCGGAATTTCAAAGTCCTCCAAGCACTGCACAATGTTGCGTGTCAACCCCGAGGAATACGGCATTACCTCGCAGACCGCGAGCACCTCCGCGCCCTCCAGCACAAACTGCCGCGCCATAATCAGACCAATATCGCCGGAACCCAAAATTACAATCCGTTTTCCGACAAGATACCCCTCCAAATTCAAATATCGCTGCGCAGTCCCCGCGGTCATTACGCCGGCGGGGCGAGTTCCCGGCAAAAGCAGCGCACCGCGCGGCCGCTCGCGGCAGCCTGCGGCAAGGATTACGGCTCCAGCGGCAATCCGCAGCATTTCCCCGCAGCGGAACGCTACGAGATGATGTTCTGCGTTCGTAGGTTCGCCCGCTTCCGCGTCTGCGGAAACATCCCCCGCATTTGCGAGTTTTCGGGGTTCCGTTTCGGCGAAAGCAATTCCCGCATTTGCACGTTCACCCGCTTCCGCGGCGGCGGCTTCTCCCACATCTGTTGAGACCTTTTTGTTGCATGGATTCGCCTGCTGCACCTTATTTTCGTCCAATGAAAGCACCATTGTGGACAAAAAAACGTCGATTGGGCGCTTCCGAACCTCCGCGGCGAACCGTTCCGCGTATTCCACTCCGGTGAGATCTTCCCCAAAATGGTGTACGCCAAACCCATTGTGGATGCACTGACGAAGCACGCCGCCCAGCGCGGCGCCGCGTTCCAGCAGCGCAATGCGGCGCACGCCGCGGTCACTTGCGGCAGCCGCGGCAGCCATACCGGCACAGCCGCCGCCAACCACAACCAGATCATATTGCAATTCTTTCATTCCAGCGCCTCCGAACAGGTTTCATACAGCAGCACATTCGAGCCTTGCCCGGCTTGGAGCACCTCGGTCATCGGAATGCCAAGCTCCTCGGAGAGCAGCCGCACGACCTCCGGGCCGCAGAAGCCGCCCTGGCAGCGCCCCATCCCCGCGCGAACCCGCATTTTGACCGCATTCACCGAGCGTGCGCCAAGCTCGCCGCGAATTGCCGCAAGCACTTCCGCGCGCGTCACCATTTCGCAGCGGCAAATCACCGCACCATAATCCGCATCCGCCGCAATTGCCCGCTCCCGCTCCGCAAAATTCATCAGACGGAACGGCTTCGGCGCGCGCCGAAGCGGGTCGAACGCACCATTTACCTTCCAGCCGTAGCGCTGCGCGGCCTGCTGCACAAGCTCGCGGGCGATGGCAGGCGCCGCTGTCAGGCCGGGGGATTCAATCCCCGCCAGATTGCAAAAGCGCGGACAATCGTCCGGCTCACCGAGAATATAGTCATCCCCGGTCGGGTGCGGCCGCAATCCGGCAAATGCCCCGATCACAGCCTGCTGCGGAAAGACCGGAATTGCGCGGCTGATAGGCAGCTTTGCCCAGTTTGCCCGGAAATAGTTCAAAATTTCGTCCAAACCCTCCCGCGTAGTGGCCGTATTGTCCCTGTTCTCCACGGTCACGGCCTCGCAGCCGAGCAGAAGCGTTCCGTCCATGGTCGGCATCAGTCCCATGCCCTTGGTGTGGCCGCCGCCGGGCAGATCGGCCGGTGTCTGGCAGAGCGTCGCATGGACGTGGGGCGCAAGCTTCCGGTCGAGAATGATGTGCGACCCTCTGCGCGACTGGATGGTAATCTTATGGCTGCTGACAAAATTGTTCATTTCGTCGGCGTGCGTCCCGGCGCAGTTGAACAGATAGCGGCAGCGGAACTGCCCGGCATCTGTCGTAAGGATAAACACGCTGTCCTCCCGCACAATCTGCCGCACCCCTGCATTACGGAAGAAGCGAACGCCATTTTCATGCGCATTTTCGCAGAGCGCAAACGTCAGCGTATAGGGACAGACCATGCCGCCGGTCGGCGCATAGAGCGCACCAAGCACTGTCTCCCCCCAGCCTGGCTCCAGCCGCTCCAGCCCTTCCCGGTCGAGCACCTGCACCCCAGGCACACCGTTCTTGTCCGCATTCTCCTTCAGCCGGCATACCTCCGCCAGCTCTGTCTCGCTGGCCGCAAACACAATCGTGCCGTTGCGGCGAAATGGCACCGAAAGCTCCCGGCAGAGATCATCATACATCGCGTTGCCGCGTACATTATAATATGCCTTCTTCGTGCCATAGGCCGCGTCGTGCCCAGAGTGCACGGTGGCGGAATTGCCCTTTGTCGCGCCGGCGCAGAAATCCGCATCCTTTTCCAAAACCGCAGTCCGCAGTTGCCACCGCGCCAGCTCCCGCGCAGTACAAGCGCCGCTGATGCCGGAGCCGATGACAATCGCGTCAAATTCCTGCATATCACTCACCTCGCGCTATTTTTGAACTATTTTGAACATTTATGGATTCTCTTGTAATCTCATCATATCAGACGCATTTTTCTTTGTCAATCGCCGCATTCACGACGTTTTCACTAAAAATCGCGTGCAGCATTCTTCCGGTTTGAACAAACTTGTGAATTCCTATTGACAGAGCTGGTCTTATTTGATAGTATCGTGACAGAGGGCAGCGCTGAAATATGCTCAAACTGTTCAAAATAGTTCATTTCAGCTACGTCTTATTATGAATGGAGGAAACGGTAATGAAAAAGATTCTGGCATTTCTTCTGGCACTGATTCTGATCTTCGCACTGGCCGCCTGCGGCTCGGACGACACCGCAGCCGACACCACGGCAACTCCCTCCGGCGACACTTCCACAACCGCCGACGCCGGCGACACCATCTACTTCGGCGTCAACTACGAGCTAACCGGCTCGAACCCAATCATTGGCGAGTCCGCAATCAAGGGCATCGACATGGCGGTCAATGAAATCAACGAAGCAGGCGGTATCACCGTCGGTGATAAGACCTACAAGCTGGCCTACAAGGCGCTCGACAACGGCTTCAACACCGACGAGTCCGCGCTGAACACCCAGCAGTTTGCCGATGACAAGAGCATCGTTGCCATGGTTGGCCCGAACGACTCCGATATGTGCATGGCAGGTTCCGCCATTGTAAAGGAATACGGCCTGCCGATGATCGCGCCGTGGTCGACGCTTGTCGAACTGACCGACAACCCCTATATCTTCCGCTGCTGCTTCACCGATAACTTCCAGGGTTACATCCTCGCCAAGTACGCCTACGAATATGAAGGCGCAACGACGGCCGCCATTCTGTATGATATGTCCAATCCGTACAACGTCGGCGTTGCAGAGAACTTCAAAAAGGCGTTTGAGGACTTCGGCGGCAGCATCGTGGAATACCAGACCTACAACGGCAAGACCGGTGAGAGTGACTTCACCTCGCAGATGACTAAGATCGCGCAGGCGAACCCCGACATCCTGCTGCTGCCGAACTTCTACGAAGAAATCATTACCCAGACCACGCAGGCACGTGATATGGGTTACACCGGCAAATTCATGGGTTCCGACACATGGGGCGACGACTCGCTGCTGACGTGGGACACCGAAAACCTGCTCGACGGCGCCATCTGGTGCGGCCACTATCACAAGGACGTCGCGTCCGATATGGCTCTGAAATTCATCGACAACTACCACACCATCTACGGCACCGAGGGCGATCCGAACGACATCGTCGCTCTGAACTATGACTCCGTTTACATTCTAAAGCTGGCAATTGAGAAGGCACAGTCCCTTGAGCGCGAGAATATCCACAATGCATTTGGCGAGATTGGCACCTATGAAGGCGTCACCGGCACGATGACCTGGGACAACGGCAACGGCGACCCGACAAAATCCGCCGTCGTCATCCAGATCTCCGGCGGTCAGTTCAAGTATCTCGACACCGTCAATCCGTAAGCTTCTCCTTTTGTGACCTGCGGACGCGCTGGCGGCACATCCCCGGTCCTGACGCAGTACACAGCCTTCTTCCCGCGCAGAGACGGCGTCTCTGCGCGGGCGGATCGAATCTCCCCGGAAATGCGGATCGAATCTTCCCGGAAACGAGGTAATTGCATTGAGTGTCTTTTTACAGCAGTTTATCAACTTCCTGCAGCTTGGCAGTATCTATGCACTAACGGCGATCTCCTTCTCGATGGTCTACGGTATCGCCGGTCTGGTCAACTTCGCGCATGGCAGCATCTTCACGGTGTCCATGTATTTCCTGTTCTTTATCAGTACATTCCTATTCAACATGGTGGAGTCCACGTGGTTCGTCTACATCCTCTCCCTTGTCGCAGCGTGTGTCGTGACATCGCTAATTGGCGTGCTGATCGAGCGTCTGGCCTATCGCCCGCTGCGCAGCGCACCTGCTGTGGCAACGGTGGTCTCGTCCGTCGGCGTCGGCATGATGCTCGAATACCTGATCCTGAATTTCGCAGGCTCGAAAGCCAAGCGTATGCCTGCGCTGATCCCGAGCTTTTCGTTCAATATCGCGGGCGTCACCGTCCCGCTGTACAAACTGATGATTATCGTGATTGCCGTGCTGGCCATGGTCGTTTTGAGTTTGCTCATTAAAAAGACCCGTCTCGGCACCGCAATGCGCGCCGTCTCGCAGGACAAGACCGCGGCTGGCTTCATGGGCATCAATACCAACCGCGTCATCAGCAGCGCGTTCGTGTTCGGCGCCGTGCTGGCCACGATCGCCGCCAGTCTCTACGGCACAGCATACAGCATCTTCGCCTACGACGTCGGCGACACGATCAACTGGTGGTCGTTCATCGCGGCTGTGCTTGGCGGCATCGGCTCGATAGAAGGTGCGGTGCTCGGCGGCTTCATCATCGGCGCGATCAACATTGTCGCCCCGATCGTGCTGCCGGTCTCGAGCTACAAGGATATTGTTGCATTCGCCGTTCTCATCATTGTTCTGATGGTCAAGCCGACCGGCCTGCTCGGAAAGAACAGCGCGGAAAAGATTTGAGGTGGCCTGCATGAAAAAACACGCCAAAAACCTGCTGTGTATTCTCATTCTGGCCGTGGTGCTCATCGCGGCGAAGGAGCTCAAGATTGTCTCCACCTCGGCGTTGCTCGTGGTGCAGTACATCGGAATCTACTCCATCATGGTCATGGGCGTCAATATTATCAACGGCTACATGGGTACGTTCTCCCTCGCGCACGCCGGCTTCATGGCCGTCGGCGGTTATGCCGCGGCGCTTTCCACGAAGTATTTCCTGACGCAGGCCTGGATGTTCCCGATTGCGATTTTGATCGGCGGCGTGGCCGCAGCCATCATTGGCCTGCTGGTCGCCATCCCATCGTTTCAGTCCAAGGGCGACTATCTCGCCATTATCACGCTCGGCTTCACGCTGATGGTGCAGAGCATTCTGCAAAACGCTGAGATTGTCGGCGCATCGCGCGGCATGACCAACATTGCAAAATACACCAACATCTACTGGGTGTTCGGCTGTCTGGTCGTGACGATTATCATCATGCGCCGCTTCATCGACTCAAAATACGGTCGCAGCATCATCGCCATCCGCGAGGATCAGATTGCAACCGGTCTCTGCTCGGTCAACGTGCGGCAGGCAAAAACCGTCGCGTTTGCCATCTCTGCCTTCCTGATCGGCATCGCGGGTGCACTGCTGTGCCACCTGCTCGGCTATACCAGTCCCTCGTCCTACGGCTACTCGAACGTGGTCGACGGTCTGGTCATGGTCTATGTCGGCGGCGTCGGCTCGATCACGGGTTCGGTTGCCGGTGCGTTGATCTGGCAGCTCCTCATTCAGGCACTCAAAGAGCTTGGCACGTGGCGCTGGGTCGTCGGCGGACTGCTGCTGTGTGTCGTGATGATCTTCCTGCCGAAGGGCATTTTCGGCTACCGCGAGCTCAGCGATTCCGTGACGCATCTGCGTGAGAAATTCTCGAAAAAGCGCGCAAAGGAGGGGATCTAACGTGGCAGAGCCCATCATTTCCTTCCAGAATGTCTGTATGTACTTCGGCGGCGTCAAGGCCATCGACAACATCAGCTTCGACGTCGAGCAGGGTAAAATCTTCGGCATCATCGGTCCGAACGGCGCCGGTAAGTCGACGCTGTTCAACGTGCTGACCGGCGTCTATATCCCAACGAGCGGCAACGTCTGCTTCCGCGGCAACCCGGTCAACAAGCTGATGCCGCACGTCATTACCGGCAGCGGCATCGCCCGGACATTCCAGAATATCAAGCTGTTCGACTCTGAGACAGTGCTGGACAACCTGAAGGTTGCGCATTACAGCAAAATCTCCTATAACGTTGCCGATACGCTGCTGCGGACAAAGAAATTCCGAGAAGAAGAAGTGCGCATTGAGCGCGAGAGCATGGAGATTCTGACGTTCCTCGGTCTCGACAAGTACGCACATCAAAAAGCAGGCTCGCTTCCCTACGGCGAGCAGCGGCGCATCGAAATCGCGCGTGCACTCTGCTGCAAGCCTGAGGTGCTGCTGCTCGACGAGCCGGCTGCCGGTATGAACCCGGCGGAGGTTGACTCGCTGAATGAGCTGATTCTCAACATCCGCGACCACTACCGCCTGACCGTGCTCGTCGTCGAGCACCAAATGCGGCTGGTCATGTCGATCTGTGAGGAAGTGCTGGTCGTCAACTTCGGCAAAAAGCTGCTTCAGGGCAAGCCGGAGGAAGTGAAAAACGACCCGCAGGTGCTCGAAGCGTATCTCGGAAAGGCGGTGAAGGATCATGCGTGAAAACCCGACCGGACAGGCGCCTATCCTCAAGGCCAGCGACCTCTGCGTGTCCTACGGCAAGATTGCCGCGCTCAAGGGCGTCTCCTTTGAAGTGCTTCCGGGCGAGATCATCGCGCTGCTCGGTGCAAACGGCGCCGGCAAAACGACCACACTCAACGCCCTGACCGGCGTGCTGCGCGTCAAGAGCGGTACAATTGAGTTCAAGGGCAAGAACATCACCGGAATGCCCACTCACAAGATCACCGAGCTCGGCATGGTGCACGTCCCTGAGGGGCGGCGCATCTTCCCGGCGCTGAGCGTCTATGAAAATCTCCGCGTCGCGGCCTATCTCTACGAAAGCAAAAATAAGGCGCTGTTCGAGAAGCGGAAGGAATATGTGTTCCAGATGTTCCCACGCCTGAAAGAACGGCTCACGCAGGCGGGCGGCACGCTCTCCGGCGGTGAGCAGCAGATGCTTGCCATCGGCCGCGCGCTGATTACCGGCGGCGACATCCTGCTGCTGGACGAGCCGTCGATGGGCATCGCACCGAAGCTTGTGCTTGAAATCTTCGACACCATCTCCCGCATCGCCGAGAGCGGCCAAACGATTATGCTTGTCGAGCAGAATGCCATGATGGCCACCGACATTGCAAAATACTGCTATGTCCTCGAAACCGGCTGTGTTGCCTATGAAGGCAGCCCCGAAGAAATGAAAAACAACGACAACATTGTCCAGGCCTACCTCGGATAATACGTCTTGGAACAAAAAGGAGAAGAATTATGAACTCGAAAATCATCATCATGCTGACGCACAACGACAAAACCGTCCAAAACGCGTATGACGTGTTTGAAAGCTGCAAGGATCTGCCCGTGCAGTTCTGGGGCTTCAAGGATGTCGGTGTTCCCAAGGAGGAGATGAGCCGCATTCTCAATGCGATGAAGGACGCCGGCAAGACGACTTTCCTCGAAGTCGTCTCCTATTCCGAGGAGGAGTGTATGCGCGGTGCAAAGCTGGCCGTCGAGCTCGGCTACGACTACCTGATGGGCACCGTCTATCACCAGTCCGTGTTTGAATATCTCGCCACGCAGGACATCAAGTTCCTCCCGTTCTGCGGAAAGGTCTCCGGCAGTCCGTCCATCCTCGAGGGCACCTTCGACGAGATCATCGACGACGCCAAGGGTCTGCTCGCCAAGGGCGTTGACGGCATCGACCTGCTCGCCTTCCGCCATGCCGACGGCGCCGGTCTGGCCGAAGCCTACTGCAAGGCCATCGACAAGCCTGTCGTGATCGCCGGCAGCATCAACAGTCCTGCCCGTCTCGAGTTCATCAACAAGATCAATCCGTGGGCGTTCACGATGGGTTCTGCGCTGTTCACCGAGAACTTCGCACCCGGCAAGAGCTTCCGCGAAAACCTGCAGGAAGTCGTCCGCATCATGGACAGCATCCACTAAACGCACCCCCAAGTAACCAATGATTCAATCGGCAAAAGATCTGCCGGCAACCGCAGACGATTGAATCAGCGGTTCCCCAAGTCCACATTTCCCTGAATCATCGGGAACTGCCCGGCCAGCTCCGTCCAACAGCGGCTCGCGGGGCAGTTCCCCCTTCTGCAATCAACGAGAAAGGACGTGCCCATATGGATATGACGATCGTAAGCAAGAAAGACGCGAAGATCTGGATGGAAGAACAGGAGGTCTGCCGCGAATATTTCAAGACAGATAAAATCACCTTCGGAATGTCGGAGCTGCCCGCCGGCGCGGTCGGCGCAATCGACCACGGCCACAGCGAAGCGCATGAGGTCTTTTTCTGCGTTCAGGGCGAGGTTTTGATCTACTGCTCCCAGGACGATACATATTATCATCTGTTCGCCGGGGACGCCATGCTCGTACCCGAGGGCAAGGATCACAAGATCTACAACATCGGCGAAACCAAGGCGACGCTGACCTGGTCGTGCGCGCCGCATCAATAAGCGGGAGGGCACACCATGGAACGATTGATCCTTGGCATCGACATCGGCACCACCTCGCTCAAGGCCGCGGTTTTTACCACCGAGGGTAAGCAGCTCTCCTCCGCGGTCGTGGAGTATTCCCTTGAAACCCCCAGCACCAACGTCGTTGAAGCGCCCTGCGGCATCTACATGGACTCAATCCGCGCCTGCATGGACAAAATCCGCGAAAAAGGCACGGTTGACACCCGGCAGATCGGCGTTGTCGGCTTTTCCGTGCAGGGCGAGACGCTCTGTATGCTGGACGAAGCCTGCCAGCCGCTCGGCAACGCGATCGTCTGGATGGACAACCGCGCGGGGAAGCAGGCCGAGACGCTCCGTATGCGCTTTGGCAACGAGCTGTGCTACGAAGTGACCGGCCAGGTCAGCTTTGAAGCCTGCTGGCCGGCGGCAAAGGTGCTCTGGGTGCGCGAAAACGAACCGGAAAGGTTTGCAAAAATCCGCCATTTGCTCCTGCTCGAGGACTATATCATCTATCTGCTGACCGGTAAATTCGTCGCGGAAGGTTCCCTCCTGACCTCGACGGAATACTGGGACATCCGCACCAAGCAGTATTGGGGCGAGATGCTCGACTTCATCGGCATCGACCCGGCATGGCTGCCGGAGATCCGCGAATCGGGCGAGCTTGTCGGCACAATTCTGCCCGAAATGGCCGCGCTGCTCGGCCTGCCGGAGGACGCGCAGATCAGCACCGGCTGCCTCGATCAGGCCGCGGGCGCCATCGGCGTCGGCAACATCCACCCCGGAATGTTCTCCGAGAACATCGGCGCGGCGCTGGCCATCTGTGTGCCAACCAAGACGCTGACCTATGACCCGAACCGCAAAATGCCGGTGCACTACTTTGCCCTGCCCGACACCTATATGATGCATACGTTCACCACCGGCGGAATGTGCCTGCGCTGGTTCCGCGACGGCTTCTGCCAGCAGGAGATCGATCTGCAGGCCGCCACCGGCATCGACGCCTACGATCTCATCAACCGCGAGGTTGAGCGCGTCGCCCCCGGCTCTGATGGGTTGATTACCCTGCCGCATCTGCAAGGCTCCATGGCGCCGGACGTCAACCTGAACGCGAAGGGCGTTTTCTACGGCGCAACGCTGAAGCACGGCAAGGCGCATTTTGCGCGCAGCATCATGGAAAGCCTCGGCTACATCATCTCCCGCAACCTCGAAGCCATCGGTGACATGGGTCTGGAGATCACACAGATCCGCACGATGGGCGGCGGCTCGAAATCCGATGTCTGGAACCAGATCAAGGCCGACATCACCGGCAAAACGCTCAACGTCACCTACTCCTCGCAGGATACCGCCTGCCTTGGCGCGGCCATCCTTGCGGGTACGGCGGCCGGTATCTTCCAGAGCGTCGACTCCGCCGTGGAGCAGATGGTGCAGATCAAGCGGAGCTTCGTGCCCGATCCCGACCGCCACGCCATCTATGAAAAGCAGTACAAAAAATTCAATCTCCTGTTCCGTTCCCTCGGTGAGCTGTTCGATGTGGACGCGGAGGAGACCTGACGGAGGAACATTATGAACCAGGAACTCACCATCGGCGCCGCCCAGAAGCTCACGTCCCCCAATCCCTTCGCCCTACTGACGGTTCGCAAGCCGGACGGCGGCGACAACGTCATGGCCGTATCATGGTGGACGTATACCAGCAACCACCCGGCGTCTCTGGCCGTCTGCCTGAGCAAGAAGGGTTATTCCGGCCAGTGCATCCAGGCCGAAGGGCGCTTCGCCGTCAATATCGTGGCCGAGGCGCTGCATGAAGCCGCCTTCCGCTGCGGCACCTGCTCCGGCCGCGACCGCGACAAGGCCGCCGAGTTCGGCGTGCCCATTGCGCAGGACGCGTCCGGCGTGCCCTATGTCCCGGGCAGCCGCGTCACCTTCCTCTGCAAGCTGACGCAGAGCGTCCCGCTGGACGATCACGTGCTCTATCTGGCCGAGATTGAAAAAATCTACGGCGACGAGGACGTTCGCGCACTCTACGCGTGGAACGGCTACGGCGCCCTGCGCCCGGTCTGAGGAAAAAGGACAGCCACGGTGGGAAACCACCGTGGCTGTTTTATTTTCCTTTCGTTTCGCTCCGCGCCGAAGGAAACGCTTTTTTGAACCCATTCTTTTCTTTCTCAGCAGGAGAAAGAAAAGAATGGGGGGGCGCAAACTTTCTCCTTTTGGAGCGTCAAAAAGGAAATGCCGTCCGTTTCTTTCTCTCCAAACAAAAGAGAACCATCATTTTATTGCCCCGTCGCCTGATCGATCAATTTGACCTCCACATCAAAATACTGCCCGCGCCGATAGATCGTCAGCGTAATTGTATCCCCGGCAGAGAACTGATTTTTCACGCGGTTAAGCTCATCAATCGACGTCACACGCGTATCGTTGACCGCCGTGATAATATCTCCCGTCACCACACCCTTCGCCTGCGCGTCGGAGCCGTCGTAGACCGACGTCACATAGACGCCCTCCGGCAGATTGTAGTAGATGCGAAACGCCATCGGCAGCGTATCATAGCTGATGCCGATCGCCGGCCGCCCAGCCACATAGCCGTTTTCCATCAGCTCCTCCAAAATCGGCTTGGCAACGGACATCGGGATTGCAAACCCCAGTCCCTCCGCCGTCGTGGAGTAGTAGCTGCGCAGCTTCATCGTATTGATGCCGATGACCTGTCCATAGCAGTTAATCAGCGGGCCGCCCGAATTGCCGTTGTTCAGCGCGGCGTCGGTCTGAATCAGCGTCATCGTGCGGTCATTGACCTCAAGGTCGCGGTTGATCGCGGAGACAATGCCGCTCGTCATCGTGCCGCGGAGCTGCGCGCCGAGCGGATCGCCGATCGCAACAACGCTGTCGCCCACGCGCAGCTTGCCGGAATCGCCGAATTCCGCCGGCTGAAGATCGGCCGCGTCTACCTTCAGCACCGCAAGATCGCTCGCTTCGTCGCTGCCGACGATCGCCGCCTGAAACTGGCGGTCGTCGCTTGTCTGCACAGCGATGACCTGTGCGTTTTCAATGACGTGATGATTCGTAATCAGGTAGCCGTCCGCCGAGAGCACAATCCCGGTGCCGCTGGCCTTGCCGGAGCTGGTCGAGGTCGTGATCGACACCACGCTCCCGATGCACTTCTGATAGATCTCCTGCAAGCTCAGCGCGTCACTCTCCGCACCGTCCGGCGGCGTGTCGGTTCCCTCCGGTGAGCTGGAAATTGTCACATCCGGGTGCACCTGCGACGGTGTAACGGTTTCCAGCTCGTTCTCTGCCGGCAGCTCCGTCTCTGCCGCTTGCTGCATCTGCTCCGCAGTGCGCGCCTGCTCTGCTGCCGTCGTCGCGGCGTCCTGCCGCGAACCGACATAGAGCATGAAGCCGTTGCTCACCCGCTCCAGACGGATGTTTGCAAAAAACGTCACATAGATCACGCCGCACGTCAATATCACCAGCAGCAGTGTCGTCACAACCGTTCCCAGCCATGTGCACTTTTTGCGCCGCCGGTGCCCCATCGGCGTCGGCTCCGGCCGCTGCTGCCAGCTTTGCCGCGGCGTCTGTTCATTGTCATAGAAGTCATTGCGGTCATCAATGCCCATGATGTCATCCTCTTTGTTTCAAAAATCAGGTTTGGAACCATCTCATTCCGAACGGACAGTCCTGCCCGCCGCTCACCGGACTGTCGGCAACGTGAAAATAAAGTTGGTAATTCCCTTTTCGCTCGTCGCCCAAATGTCGCCGCCGTAGGCGCCGACGATGGTTTTCGCGATGTAGAGGCCAAGACCCCAACCCTCGCGGTCGGCTGACCGCGACTTATCCGCCTTGTGGAACCGGTCGAACAGCAGCGGCAGCTCGTTCGGGTCAATCGTCGGGCCGGTGTTCTGCACCGTAACCTTCGCCTTTCCGCCGTCCGGTTCGAGCTTCAACCCGAGGTTGCCGCCCTGCGGGCAGAACTTAATCGCGTTGTCAAGCAGGTTGTAACCCACCTGCGTAATCCCGTCGCGCTCGGCCTTCACCCAGACCGGCCGATCCGGCAGCTCGACGTTGACGTTCAGCCCCTTGCCGTTGATCTTCTGCTCAAAGTTAATCAGCACGTCGCCAAGCACCTCGCTGAGGTCGAACCGCGTCATCCGCGACTCCTCCACGCCCATGGCCTGAATCCGCGAAATATCGAGCATATTGCGCACCAGCCGCGAGAGCCGGCGCACCTCGGCCGAGACGATCTGCATATAGTGCTGCTGCTTGTCGGGCGGGATTGTGCCGTCGAGCATCCCGTCGATGTAGCCGCCGATCGTCGTCATCGGCGTTTTCAGCTCATGGGAGACATTGGCGACAAACTCCTGCCGCCGCCGCTCCGACGATTCGAGCGACTCGACCATCGTATTGAACGCCCGCGCCAGATCATTGATCTCGCTCGTATTCTTTTTCGATTCCTCCACGCGCACACCCAGCTCTCCGCGGCCAAACCGGCGCGCGGCTTCGGCCATCTGGCCGAGCGGCCGCACCTGCGACCGTGCCAAGAACGTCGCTGCAAGCAGCGCGATCACCAGCACGACAATCGCCACATAGAAAAACAGCGTCGACGAATGGAGCATAAAATTCCTCGTCTGCGTCATCGGCGCGGAGACCAGCACATAGCCGATCTGCTCGCCGTCGCTGGAGACGATCGTCCGCCCGGCCAGATAGCGCGTCTCGTCATAGATACCGGACAGGCTGGTCTCCTCATACCAGCTTCCGTCCTTTTTGATCTCCGCCAGCAGCACCGGGTCGACGCTCCGCCCGAGATGGTCGCACGAAAACTCCTCGCACGAGCAAATCTGAACCACACCGTCCCGATCGCACAGCAGCGCCTCGGCGCTGCCCACCTTGGTGAACAGTGACAGGCTGATATGAAAATCAAAATTATTTTGCAGATCGCCGACCGAGTCATACGCCTTGGCCAGATCAGCCACGGCGTCGGCATCCTGAATCATGGTCTGCTTGTTCTCCGATTCAATCGAGCCAAGCATCAAAAACCGGAACGAGATGCCCGTAATCACCAGGCACAGCAGCAGCAGCGCGGCGATCATCGCAAACTGCCGGCTGAAGGTCGTTTTCATGCTTACACAACCTCGAATTTATAGCCGACGCCCCAGACCGTTTTCAGACTCCACTGATCGCTCACGCCCTCGAGCTTTTCGCGCAGGCGCTTGACGTGGACATCGACGGTGCGGCTGTCGCCGAAGTAATCAAATCCCCACACCTCGTCCAAAAGCTGGTTGCGGGTATAGACGCGGTTCGGCGTGGACGCGAGGTGGTAGAGCAGCTCCATCTCCTTCGGCGGCGTCTCAACGCGCTTGCCGTCGACAATCAGCTCAAACGAGTCGAGGTCGATAACCAGCTTGTCAAATACCAGCCGGCGCGGCTTTTCCTTCTCGCCATCGCCCGCCGCGCGGCGGAGCACCGCTTCAATCCGCGCCAGAACCTCTTTCATCTCAAACGGCTTTGTGATGTAATCATCCGCGCCTTGCTTCAGTCCGGCAACCTTATCCGTCGTCTCGCCCTTGGCCGTCAGCATGATAACCGGCGTCTGGCTGTCCTGCCGGATCGTGCGCAGCACGCCCCAGCCGTCCACACCCGGCATCATCACGTCCAATAGCACAAGATCCGGCCGCAGCTTGCGGTAGAGATCAATGCCCTGCGTACCGTCGGCGGCAATTGTCGCCTGATAGCCCTCCTTTTCCAGATACAGCCGCAGCAGATCCGCGATATTGTTGTCGTCCTCCACAATCAGAATGCTCTTTGCCATTCCAATCTCCTCTTTTCCGGCGCACTCACCGCCATTGTTTTTTATATTTTATCACACATGGGTCTGCGTGCATGAACTTTTTGTAAAAAACGGTTTTCGCCGGTCAAAAAGGCACAAATCCGTTTGTCAACCGCTGCCGGATATGATATGATACAGATGATTACCAGAATTGATGGGAGACTATACCATGGAATATACACCCAGAATGCTCGACGCCGCACTGACGGCGCGCAGCGCGGCAGCCGCCGGAATGGTGCTGCTGAAAAATGTGCAAAATACACTCCCGCTCTGCGCGGAGAATGGCGCGCCGCTGCCGGTCGCCGTATTCGGCATCGGCCAGATCTTCACGCCCTGCTGCACTGCGGCCATGCAGCCGTGGCGCAAAATTTCCGTACTCGACGGTCTGTGCGCCAGCGAAGCCGTCCGGCCGGACGGTCTGCTCAGCCACAAATACCGCACCTGGGCGCTTGAGCACCCGGAGGGCAGCGAATACCCGCTCACCTCGCTCAGCATGGAGGAGCTTGCCGGGGCGAACCGCGCGGCCATCGTCGTCATCGCACGCGCGCCGGAGCGCACCGACTGCACCCTGACGGACAGTGAGACGCAGATGCTCCGCAGCGTCACCGCGGCCTTCGGCCGCACCGTGCTCGTGCTGGCCACACCCGGCTTCCTCGAGCTGAATGACGCGGCCATGGCCTGCTCCGCCATTGTCTGGATGGGAATCGCCGGGCAGGAGGGCGGCGCGGCGCTGGCCGACCTGCTCACCGCCGCCGTCATGCCCATGGGCAAGCTCAGCTTCTCGTGGCCGGTGTCGCTTGCCGCGTTCGATGAAGCGAACGCGCAGCGCGACCAGTTTGTCGGCTACCGCTACTTTGACTCGTTCCGCACCGAGCTCCGCTGGCCGTTCGGCTACGGTCTGGGTTACGGCACGTGCACGCTCGGCAGCGTCAGCGTCGGTCTCGACGGCTCCGATGTCACCGTCACCGCCGAGGTTGAAAATACCGGCGAGACCTATCCCGCCAGCGAGGTCGTGCAGGTCTATGTCTCCCGCCCGTCGTCCGACCGGACGCAACCGGTCTGGCTGCTCGACTGCTTCGCCCGTACGAAGCTGCTCGCACCTGGTGAGCACGAAACGCTCCATCTGCGCTTCCCGGTCACAGAGCTGGCCGCGTTCCGCGAGAGCGCCTGCGCCTTCGTGCTCGACGAGGGATATTACGATCTCCGCGTCGGCTTCCACACCCGCGCCAGCTATCTGGCCGGCTCGCTCCGCTCCATGCAGAGCGCCATGGTGCAGGCCGTCACGCCGCTGCATCTCGACGCGCCCGCCGGCCGCACGCGCAACCCGCAGCTCGCATTCACCTATCCCGAGGAAGCGGAGGAGCTGGCCGCCGCACGCAAATATGCCATTCGTCTCTCCCCGCGCAACCTGCCCAAGCGCAGCCGCAAAAAGGGCGACGCATTCCAGGGCTGCCGCGGCGACGGCGAGACGCATACGCTGCCCGAGGTTCGCGCCGGTGCCTGCAACGTCTTTTCGCTGATCGCCTCGATGGATGACCACAGCCTGCGCACACTGGTCGACCAGTTCGGCTTCTGCCCGACGGATGTCCCCGGTGCGCTCGGCGCGTCGCCCGCAATCGAACGCTACCGCATCCCCGCCATGCAGATCGCCGCAGGCTCCGAGGGTCTCTATCTGACGCGTGAAATCCGTGATGAGGATGAGCAGATCGTCCGCCGCCAGTCCGTTACCGCCTTCCCGTCGGCCAGCCTGCTGGCCTGCACCTTCGACCCGGACGCCGTCCGCGCCGTCGGCCGCACCATCGGCCGCGAGATGCGGGAATACGGCGTGCAGCTCTGGCTGGCGCCGAGTCTGCAACTGCAAGCCGACCCGCGCACGCCCGGCACGGCGGAGCGCTGGTCTGAGGATCCCGTGCTCACCGGCGTTCTCGCCGCCGCGCTCGCCGAGGGCGTCGGCCGCTATGGCGCCGCCGTGTTCCGCGCAGGCGAGCTTCCCGAGGATGCCGCGATGGATGCCGCGTCCCTCCGCGATACCTGGCTGCTGCCCTATGAGCTCGCTGCGCCGGCCTACCGCGCCGCGCTGCTCCCCTCGGGCACGTTCTGCGGCGAGCTGCTCGGCGAGGACTGCCCGCTGGTTCGCTCGTGGATCGTCGACAGCCGCTTCCGCGGGATGTTCCTCGCCGACGGCGAGCGCTACGTCTCCGCTCCACAGCGGCTCGATTTCGAGCGCTCTGCCGTGCGCATCCTGAAGCTGATGACGGAGCTAAGCCGTTAATCCCGCCCCGGCAGAAACTCTACTGCTCAACCGGCAAACAGTCACAGCGGTTTGTCCGCTGTGGCTGTTCTTGCGCGGCGGCGCAGCCAAACCACTCTGCAACTCGCGTTTTGGAGGAGCCATAGCAATGAAAAAGAAACCAACTCTCTTGGAAATCGGGAAAGAAATCGGAATTTTGACCGTAGCGGTGGCGATCATCGCGGCAGCGGTCTACTTTTTTCTGGTGCCAAGCCACACCTCGGTCAGCAGCATTTCCGGTCTCGGCATCATACTGTCCAATTTTATTCCGCTTCCCCTGTCGGCCATTACAATGATTCTGAACGTTGTGCTTTTAATCATCGGCTTTCTGACCTGCGGAAAAGAATTCGGCGCAAAGACCGTCTATACCAGCATCCTGCTGCCGCTGTTTCTGGGGCTGTTTGAGCTTCTGTTCCCGGACTTTGAATCCATGACCGGCAGTCAGGAGCTAGACGTGCTCTGCTACATTCTGGTGGTCAGCATCGGCCTGAGCATTCTGTTCAACCGGAACGCCTCCTCCGGCGGCCTGGACATCGTGGCGAAAATTCTGAACAAGTACCTGCGCATCGACCTTGGCAGAGCCATGTCGCTGGCGGGAATGTGCGTGGCGCTCTCGGCGGCGTTTGTCTACGATAAGAAAACGGTGGTCCTGAGCGTTCTCGGCACCTACTTCAACGGCATCATCCTGGATCATTTCATCTTCGACCACAATAAGAAGCGCCGCGTCTGCATCATCACCGAAAAGGAAGAAGCACTCCGGAAGTTCATCATCGACGATCTGCACAGCGGCGCGACGATCTACGAGGCCATCGGCGCATATAACTTTGAAAAGCACAACGAGATCATCACCATCGTTGATAAGAATGAATATCAAAAACTGATGAACTTCATCAACCGCGAAGACCCGAAGGCCTTTATCACCGTCTATAACGTATCCAATATGCAGTATCAGCCAAAGCTCCGGACGAAGGCGCGGCCGGAACCCTCCGAAACGCAAAAGACGTGACCGTGAAGGTCACGTCTTTTGCGTTACCGGTTCTGAAATCCTGTGCTGCACAGGCCGCCCGTACCGGGTTCCGGAGCGGACTACGCAAGCGCATCGATCAGCCGCGTAAGCGTCTCGGCGAAGCGTCCAACGTGGACGCCGTCAATCAGCCGGTGATTCACCTCCACGCTCATACCGACCTCCAGCCGGTCACCCACAGACACATATTTTCCCCACGCGATATGCGGAATCACATCGTCCTGCGCGCCCGGCGCGGCGAGGTCGCGCTCGTTGGTCAGCATTGTCAGGTCGACCCACGGCAGACACGAGAAGTAGATCAGCCGGTCGGTTTCCAACTGGTGATCGATAAACGCGGTCTGCGCGTCGCTGCGCCGCTTCGCTTCGCGGGCAAACTCCGGCAGGCTGTCGTAAAACGGCATTGTCACAATCTGAAACTGTTCGCTCCCCGGCTTCAACACCGTAAAGCTGGGGTCGCGGTGGTCGAGCCTGAAAACCTCTCCGCCGCGAATCACATCGCGAAACGCGTCGATCTCATTGATCGCCTTCGTGCAGAGCCAGATCAGCGAATGGTAGAACGAGAGTCCATTGGCCTTGGTGTACGCGCGGAGCTTCGTAACGTCCTGCCGGAAGCAAACCGCGTAAAACGGATTGGAAATACCCGAAAAAAACGTGAAAATTTCATCCCTGCCCCACCGGGCGCGGTCGATCTTTTGATCCATAGTCTTCTCCCTTCGCGCCGCTCAGTCCAGCGCTTCAAAGCGCTTCACGCCGCGCGTGTCAATCCAGCGCTCGCCGAGCATCGCCGCCGCCTGCATCAGCACGACCGCAACCAGCAGATAGACCACTGCGCTCACCGCGCCGCGCAGCCAGAACAGATACGGCAGTCCGATCACCAGTGCAATCGCCCAACCGAGCAGCATCGTAATCAGCACCGCCGTCCCCTGCTTCACCGGCTGCGTCTCATTGACCCAGTTCAGGTTTGCGTGGCGCAGATTGGCGACCAGGCCAAGCACTGCAACCAGCTCCGCGGACGTCATCGCGCTGAGCACCAGCAGCGCACCAAGCGCTGCGCTGCCGCGGTCGCCGCTGCTGAGAAAATACGCCGCCGCAACCGCCGCCGCACACACTCCCGCGACCGGCAGCGTAAGCAGATTGTGCAGCCGCAGCTTCGCATTCAAAATTTGTTTTGTTTTCACCGGAAAAGAGCGCACAATCCAGTAGTTTTTTCCCTCCAAAGAGACAGAAGATGCCGTAAACAGGATCATTGCGGCCAGCAGCGCAAATGCCGCTGACAGCGCAACCGCCACATCGCCGCTGGTAAAGCCGAGCTGTGCCGTAAGCCGTACCGCATCCTGCCGCTTCCATACCGCAAACACCGCCAGCACCACATAAAATATCAGTCCCAGTCCTGCATTCATCATATAAGATGCAGAATTCATCAGATGGCGCAGCTCCCGAAGGAGCAGCGCGCCGTCGTCCGAGTGCACCGGCAGCGCCTTCCCATGGTATCGAACCCTCGCACTGCCGCGTTTTTGCGTCACAATTCGGATGAAGCTGCGCGACAGCAGCCAGCAGGCCAGGCCAAACGGCGCCAGACAGACCAGCAGCGCAGGCGCAAGATCGCGCAGCTCGCCGCCAAGCGCACTGCCCATCCAGTAGAGCGGCACAACGGAAATCAGCTTCCCGGCGATCTGCTGTCCGTTCGCGGCCAGCAGCGTAATATAGCTGTTCAGTCGGAAGCAAACCACAAAATAGACTCCGAAAAGCGCGATCGACAGCACCATGGTCACAAATGTTTTCTTGCGCAGCCGCGCCGTAATCAGGCTGATGAGCCACGCAAACAGGCTCGTCGCCGCCATGCTCAGCAGCGGCAGCGCCGCCAGCAGCAGCAAGAACGCGCAGATCCCCGCCGCGCTGACCGCTCCATGCAGTACCCAGGCAATTCCCGCCGGGAGCGCGACGAGCAGCTCAAAGACCAGATTTAAGATCAGCAGCAGCGCCATACGCGACAGCAGAATGTCGCGCGGGCGGATCGGCATGGCAAGCAAAAGCTCGTTGTCCTTCGCTTCAAAAAGCTGCGTCTTTGCCGCAAAGACACTGCCGATAAACATCAGTGCAAACGCCAGAATGATATACATCGTCCAGTAGAGCCACCCGAGGCCAAGCGGCGCAAACGCCGCCGCAAGCTGTGAAAAGCTCGTGAAAAACAGGAACATAAACATCGCCGCATAGAGCATCAGCAGCGCATAGCTGGCCATGCCGCCCTTGCGCTGTGCACGTCCGCGCCGTTTCCCGGAAAAAGACGCGAGCAGCGCCCTGTACTGGACGCGAAGCAGCGGTTTAAGCATTGTTCTCACCCTCCAGCTCCAGGAATACATCTTCAAGCGACTGATTTCCCTTGACTTCCTCCATGGTTCCGGCGGCAATCAGCCGCCCCTGCTTGATGATCGCCACCTTGTCGCAGAGCTTTTCCGCAACCTCCAACACGTGCGTGGAGAAAAAGATTGCGCCGCCGTGCGCACAGTGCTCCCGCATGAGCTGCTTGAGCTGGTGCGCCGCTGTCGGGTCAAGGCCGACAAACGGCTCATCCATCAGAATGAGCTTCGGCGCATGGAGCAGCGCGGAGATCAGCGCGAGCTTCTGCTTCATGCCGTGGGAATACGCGGAGATCTGCTGCGCCAGATCGTCCGTCAGCCCGAACAGCTCCGCATACTGCGCAATCCGCGCCTGTCTCGTATTCGCGTCAACGGCGAAAATATCCGCCACAAAGTTCAGATATTGAATGCCGGACAGAAATTCATAGAGATCCGGGTTGTCCGGGAGATAGGCCATAACCTGCTTACACTCCAGCGGGTTCGTGCGGACGGACTTGCCGTCGATCGTGATCTCGCCCGCGTCGAAGTTCAAAATTCCGGCGCAGGATTTCAGCGTTGTCGTCTTGCCCGCGCCGTTGTGGCCGATGAACGCGCAGATCTCACCCGGCCGGATACGCAGGCTCAGATCGTCGACCGCCTTTTTCTCCCCATATTGCTTTGTCAGATGTTCAATGTTCAGCATCGCTGTCATCCCCTTTCTTTTTGATGCACGCGCCGATTGCCATACCGAGACACATCCCGGCGCTCATGCCAAGCGCCATGTTGTCAAACAGCAGTTGGCCGATCGACATCCCAATACAAAGGCCAACGCACATTCCAAGCGCCAAATAGCTGTCGTCTGCTTTCTTTTGCGGCTTCTTTTCTGATTTCTTCTCATCCATAGATGGTTTCTCTCCTTCCATACCGGATTAGACGGCCGGGCGATTCAATTGTTCCCTTCCGTCAGCAGCCGGTATCCCGTCTCCACCTGCCCCGCTTCGCGCGCGCCGAACAGATAGGCCTCCGCATCCGTCCGTAGCAGCAAAAACGGCGGTGCCGTCGGGTCAAGACAGACAATGAGTTTTCCGTAGGTGTGGGAATAAAATTTTCCGCGCAGCAGCGATTCCATCGACGTCCCGCTCGTTTTGACAAGATCGTCCGGCAGCGTCTCCAGCAAAAGCACCTCCGTCACCGCGTCCCGCTGGGCGGCATAGCTCTTTCTCCCGATTTCCGCAAGCACCTGCGTCTGCGTCACGCTGACCGTCATCGGTGCCTTTGCCGCAGCGGAAAACGCCGGGCCGATCGCCAGCATCCCAAGCAGCATCAGTGCGCTCATCCCCATGATGATCCGCCCGGCCGGCCGCGCCAGATTGACCGACGTATTGACGCCGGTGCGGGCATTGACCATCAGGTGCCGGTCATCCGGGTTATAATAGAACTGGCCGAAAATCCAGTAGTCGTCCTCGTCGACGAGTGCACCGGTCGGATCGCCCGCGGTCAGCTTCGCCTGAAGCGCGCGGAGACGGAACTCCGTCCGCAGCAAAATCCAGATATGAACCACCATCAGCAGGATCAACCCGACTGTTCCGATCCACGGTGTCTGCACGCCCAGCGTCATTGCGAAATTCAGCGCAGCCATCACCCACGCGCTCACCAGCCAGATCTGTCCCCAGCTATGCAGGCGCACCTGACTGAGCATCTTGGTCAGCGCGGTATTTTCATCGACGCGCTCACTCTTTTTCCGGTAACAAAACCGGTAGCAGAGCCAAAACAGCACGATGCACCCCGCATCCACCAGCACCGCGGTCAGCATCACACGGCTCCAGAGCAGCGGCAGCAGACTCACGGCCAGCGGCAGCGCAAACAGCCACGGCGAGAGCCAGCGGTAGCTCGGCACGGCGGCCAGATCGACCTGCGCCACACGCACCGGCTGCGTCCGCCAGCCGCGCTCCGCCTTCAGCGCCTTGAGCGCGAGGTTGGCGCGCGCATAGACAACGTTCGGCAGCACGCACAGCAGAATCAGCCACAACGACCACAGCGTAAAGTTTACGCCGAAGTCCCGGACAAAGATGCAGGCCGCGCCGCAGAGCGCCAGTCCCGCGCAGAGCCGCCATTCCTGCCGCCGGAAGCGCGCGAGCACCGCCTGCACTGCGGGATCTGCCTGAAATTCATGCGGGATGGTCACGCCGACAGCCAGATTTTTCTTAAACTTCGCATCGTTTGCGGAAATGGCAGTCACCAGCGGTGCAAGCCACAGGACGCTGAGCCACAAAATCAGGCGCATAATCATTGTTCTTCCCCTCCATAGCATTCCGCGCACAGCGCCAGAAGATCCTCCCGCGTCATGCCGCCGAGCCGCAGCTCCGAGATGCAAAGCCGCAGCCGCTCCCGCTGCTCCGGCGTAGCCGCCCGTCTGCCGTCCCGCGCGGCAATCACAGTTCCGCTGTGGCGGTCGGTTTTCAGATACCCCTCCGCTTTCAGCAGTTGGTAGGCCTTGCTGACCGTCATCGTGTTCACGCCGCTCTCCTCGGCCAGCGCCCGCACCGTCGGCAGCTTCTCCCCGGCGCGCAGCCTTCCGTCTGCAATGCCGAGCACAATCTGGTTGCGGAGCTGCTGGTAGAGCGGCACATCGCTCGCAAAATCAAATGTCAAAAGCATCGTTGTCCCTCCGTTTGTATTATTCAATATAATACAGCTAATACAGAAAGTCAATCCCTCGCCCCGCTCTTGCGCTTTTCTCCGCCGTCCGCTATAATAGGGAAGATTCGCGAAAAAGGAGGCTTTGCGCCATGCAGTATATTGCGATCTGCGGAACCGTCGGCTCCGGCAAAACGACGCTCCTGCGCCGCCTGCTGGCGCGGCTTGGCGAGCGTGCGGCCTTCCACGAGGAGCGCCCGCAGGACAATCCCTATATCAACGACTATTACAGCGATTCCAGGCGATGGTCGTTCCACACGCAGGTCGCGTTTCTCTCGCTCTACTTTGACGACCCGAAGTGGCAGACCGGCGGCGCGGCGGACTTCTTCTTTTTCGACCGCGCGTTTCTCGAAAATCTGGTCATCGCGGAATACCGCCGTGACCAGGGCGACCTGAGCGCCGACGAATATGCCGTGCTCTGTAAGCTGGCCGGCGGGATTGCCGCGCTCATGCCGCCGATCGACAAATATCTCTATCTCGACTGCTCGGTGCAGACCGTTCTGCGCCATATGCGTGAGCGCGGACGCGAGTACGAGGACGCGCTCGACCTGATGTATGTCTATGAGCTTAAGGCGCTCTACGACAAGTGGGTGCAGACGCTCCCGCCGGAGCGGACGCTGCGCATCGATATGGATCGCGGCGACTACGATCTGGAGGAAATCGTAAAATTCATTGAAAATTAAGGCAGCACTGCACAATTTGGCAAGCAGATTCGGCGAGAGATTTTTCGTCAAGCCGAGATTTGAAAAGCACAGG
>CAKUJA010000018.1 GCA_934661135.1 uncultured Oscillospiraceae bacterium | reverse complement strand
ACCCTCATCCGTCTGCTTCGCAGACACCTTCCCCGGAGGGGAAGGCATTCCGCTGCGGCGGGGATGGGCGGACGGAGCACCTACTTGAAAAAAAGAAACCCACGCTTTTATTTCTGGCAGAGAAAGAAAAGAATGGGTTCAAAAAACTTATTTTTGAGACTGTGTTTTGGGCAGGCGGACGGTGAAGGTGGTATAGTCGTCACGGCTTTCGGCGTAGACGCTGCCGCCATGGAGCCGGACGACGCTGCGGACGATGGCAAGGCCGATGCCGTTGCCCTCAGAGGCGTGCGATTCGTCGGCCTGATAGAATTTGCGGAAGATTGTCTCGAGCTTATCCGGCGGGATGCTGCTGCCGGTATTGGAAACGGAGACGGAGAGCGTATCGCCGCTGTCCTGCACGGAAAGGCGGACGGTGCCGCCGGTCGGTGTGAATTTGACGGCGTTGCCGAGCAGGTTCATCCAGACCTGCCGCAGGAGATCCTCGTTGCCGTCGATCAGAAATTCCTCGAACTCAAGATCCAGCTCGAGCGATTTTTCCGTCCACTTGCGCTCGAGCAGCAGAACGCAGTTGCGAAGCTGCTCGGAGAGATTGAAGCGCGTGACGCCGGTGAGAATCGTCTGATTCTCGATCTTCGTCATGTTCAGCACGTTCGTCGCCATGTCGGAAAGGCGCATGGATTCATCTTCAATGATGGCGAGGTATTCGTCGCGCTCCTGCGCGGAAAGATCGCCGTAGCGCAGCAGCTTGGCAAAGCCGGCGATGGAGACGATCGGTGTTTTGAATTCGTGTGAGAAATTATTGATGAAGTCGGAGCGGAGCAGCTCGGTGCCCTCAAGCTCGGCGGCCATGGTGTTGAAGCTGTCGGTCAGCTCGGCGATAACCGGCTGGCGTGCAAGGAAAGAGGGGAAATGGATGCGCGTTTTGTAGTCGCCGGAGGCGAGGTGGTTCATGCCGCTGATGATGGTGTTAACAGGACGCGTAATGAGATTGCCGGAAAAAAAGGTGAGCACCGCGCCCATGAGTGTGCTGAACAGCACCATCAGGCCGATGAGAAGATAGCCGCTGCGCGGGTCGTAGTCCTGTGTGGACAGGATGCCGGAGCGCACAAGCAGCAGCAGCACCGCACCGGAAATGAGCACGACAACAAGCAGCGTGGCAAAGACGAAGCCGGCAAAGAGCAGCGTGAGCGCGCGGCGCTCGCGCCGCTGCTGGGGCGACTGTGGCTTCATACCTTCCTCACCGCCTTATAGCCGAGACCGCGCACGGAGACGATCTCGAATTCTGCCCAGCCTTCAAAGCGGCGGCGCAGGCGGCCGATGTGGACAGTGACGGTCTCCCAACCGCTTTCACTGTCGGCACCCCAGATTTCATCCATGAGCTGAATACGGGTGAAGATTTTGCCGGGGTAGGAGAGGAGCTTATAGAGCAGGAGAAATTCTTTCTGCGGAAGCTCCTGCACTTCGCTGCCGCGGCGGACTGTGAAGGAGTCATAGTCGAGCGTGACATCGCCGAGTTCGATTTTGCGCTCGCTGACGATGCGCGCCCGCCGCAGCAGCGCGCGGATGCGCAGGAGCAGCTCCTCGGTGTCGACCGGTTTTGTCATATAGTCGTCGGTGCCGACGAGAAAGCCCTGCTTGCGATCCTCCGGGAGCTGCTTGGCGGAGACCATGAGAATGGGGAGGTCGCTCTGCGCTTCGCGCAGCGTGGCGGTGAAGGCGTAACCGTCCATGCGGGGCATCATCACATCGAGCACGACAAGATCGACGTGTTCGCGGTCGAGCACGGCAAGGGCATCCTCGCCGTCGGCGGCGGTGGAGACGGTGTAGTGCTCCGCTTCGAGCACCGCCTGCATCAGGCGGCGGGTATTTTTGTCGTCATCGACGACGAGAATGTGAAACATGGCGGCGCTCCTTTCTGTGTTATTGCGGAGATTGCTTTTTGGAGGCTCGGTGCAGGATCTTCTCGGAGATCCATTGGCCGAGATGACGCAGCGCCCAGAACACCGAGCAGGCCAGCAGCGCAAAGACCACGAAGATCAGCAGACCGCGGGTGTTGAGCGGCTCGATCGTGAAATACGTGGGGAAGAAGAAATAGCAGACGGCGAAAGCTGCGGTCAGGAAGGCCATCATCACGATGCGGAGCGTGTTGAACGGCTTCGACGTGCGGAACACCATCATCAGACCGACGACACCCATGATGCCGGTGCTGATGGTGCTGAGCATATCGTCCTCGAGATGGAACGCGAGGTAGAACAGCATGACGCCGAGCACAAGCAGATAATCGGCCAGCGCGGCGGGGAGCGCGCGCCTTAAAACATTGCCGAGGAAATGGCCGTTGATGCGGTTTTCGTTAGGCTCCATGGCGAGAATAAACGAGGGAATGCCGATGGTAAGCGCGTTGACCAGGCTGAGCTGCGCGGGAGAATAGGGATAGGGCAGCGTAAAAATCAGCGTGGTGATAGCGAGGATAAACGTGAAGATATTCTTCACCAGATAGAGCGACGCGCTGCGCTCAATGTTGTTGATGACGCGGCGGCCTTCGGCCACAACCGACGGCATGGCAGCAAAATCGGAGTCCAGCAGGACGATGTGCGACGCCTGACAGGCGACGGAGCTGCCGGACGCCATGGCAACGGAGCAATCGGCTTCGCGCAGAGCCAGCACGTCGTTGACGCCATCGCCGGTCATAGCGACGGTATGGCCGGCGGACTTCATGGCCAGCACGAGCTGCTTTTTCTGCTCGGGTGTGACACGGCCAAAGACCGTATAGCGCTCGGCGGCCTGCGTGAGCTGCTTTTCGGTTTGCAGCGTGCGGGCGTCGACATAGTTCTCCGCGCCCTCGATGCCGGCGCGGCGTGCAACTTCGGAAACTGTGAGGGCATTGTCGCCGGAGATGACTTTGACGGCGACACCCTGCTCGGCAAAGTAGCGGAAAGTCTCGGGGGCGGTCTCACGGATTTTATTGGAGAGCAGGATCAGCGACAGCGGCATGAGAGGAGCCGTGGGGTCATCATCTTGCAGCGAGCCGTCGTAGAGGGCGAGCAGAAGCACGCGGCAGCCTTTGGCGGAGAAGGCTTCCACCTGACGGAGCACATCTTCTGCGCCGGGGTGGGCGGCAAGCAGAATATCGGGTGCGCCGAGCAGATAGGTCTCGTCGGCATGGAAGCGTACGCCGCCGTATTTTTTTGCGGAGGAGAACGTCATGGTCTCCTGCGCGGTGCGGCGCGTGTCGCCGGTGAAATACTGCTTGAGCGCGGACATGGTGGCATTGTCGCTCTGCATGGCGGCGACATAGTCGGCCATGATGCCGCGGATGTCATCTTCGCAGAAGCGGTCGGGGGTAAGCGGCACAATATCGTCGACAATCATGGTCGGCTCTGTGATGGTGCCGGTTTTGTCGACGCAGAGCGTATCGACGCGGGCAAGCGTCTCGATGCAGTCCATATCATGGACGAGTGTGCGGCGGCCTGCCAGACGGATGATGCTGGCGACGAGGGCAAGACTTGTCAGAAGGTACAAGCCTTCTGGGATCATGCCGACGATGGAGCCGACCGTGGAGACAACGGACGTGACAACGTCACGCTCGAGCCAGCGGTACTCTTTGATAAACATCAGAATGCCGAGCGGAATGACGAGGAAGCCGATCCATTTGATAAGGCTCGTCAGAGAGCGCATCATCTCAGATTTTGGCTGTTTGCCGGCCTTTTTGGCTTCCAGCGTCAGCTTGGAGACAAAGGAGTCGGCACCGACGGCAGTCAGCCGCGCGCGGCACGAGCCGCTGACGACGAAGCTGCCGGAGAGCAGACGGTCGCCCGGACGCTTGACAATCTCATCGGATTCGCCGGTGACAAGCGCCTCATTGATGCGGCACTCGCCGGAGACGACCTCGGCGTCGGCGCAGATCTGACAGCCGGGATCGAATACGACGATGTCGTCGCGCACAAGACGGGATTCTTCGATCTGCTCGAGCGTGCCGTTTCGCACGACGTCGAATTCCGCGGCCGTCATAATCTTCAGCTTGTCGAGCTTGCGCTGGGCGCGGAGATCCTGTACGGTGCCGATGATGGTATTGCAGAAAACGACGCCCATAAACGTCAGATTGAGCCACTGGCCGACTGCGATGACGCAAAGCGCCAGCAGGAAGAAGATCATGTTGAAGTAGGTAAATACGTTTTCTTTGATGATCTGGCCGGCGGTTTTGCGCGGCGGCGTGACAGGACGGTTGTCCCAGCCGGCGGCAAGGCGTTCGGCAATCTGATCGTCGGTCAGGCCGGCGTCGGCGCCGGCGAGAAAAACAGGAAGGTCTTTACGCTGCGGCACTTCGAGCGCCGCGGCGTTCTTTTTGTGTTTCCGAGGCAAGGGCAGGAACCTCCTTTTGCCACACTTTAAAGATAGTATAGGAGAAAAATGTAAACAGAATATAAATTATGGCTGTTTTATGAAAAATAAGGCAGCGCCGCACAATTCGGCAAGCAGATTCGGCGAGAGATGTTTCGTCAAGCCAAGCGTCAGTTGACAAGGGCACACACGCTTGCGGGCGCGGCTGGAACGCCGCCTGCGGCGTTATCGTCCTTGACTTGCGCCAGCAATCCTGCGTCCTCTGCCTTGCAGGCAACGCCCCAGCCGTGCCGACAAGTCCTTCGGAGTTTTTCGCGGCGGATAAACGGCGGCTGGTAAGGCAGACGAGACAGGTGGGCTGACGCCCACCAACGAGGATAACACAGCCAGACGTTGTTTTGCCCCGCGAAAAACCGCGTGTGCCCTTGTCAACTGACGCAAGATTTGAACGATACTGGAAAAGACATACTTTTTTAGACGTTTGAGGGAGAAAGCGGGGGAAGCTCCCAGCCGACGAGCAGCAGTCCGCACCGGACGTCGATATCGGCCTGCGGAGCGATGATGTGATTGCTGACGCCCAGCGGGAAGGCGCTGCCGAGCGTGCCGTCGGTCAGCTCGTACTGCACACCGCGCAGCGTGAGACCTTCGGCGTCGGCGCCGAGGTTGAAGATCGAAAGCAGACCCCAGTCGACGGTTTGACGGACGGTCAGGTGTTCATTTTCGATAACGGTGTAGACAAAGCGTAGCCGCGCGCGCCATGGCGACGGAGGAACGCGAGAGATTGAAGGTTGGCCAGCGTGTGGTCAAGGCGGCGGCCGCCGGTAGCGCCGTAGAAATAGAACTCGGTGCAGCCGTGCGCCAGACCTTCTCGCAGGGCAAGCATCGTGTCGGTATCGTCTTTTTCAACCGGGACGCGGACACAGGGCTCATCTTTTGGCTGGGGCATGGAGTCGAAGTCGCCAATGATAAGATCTGGCTCGATGCCGAGCTTCCGGCAGAGCAGCAGGCCGGCGTCGGCCGCGATTTTGAAATCGCCGGGACGCGGCTGCTCACGCAGACCGTAGAACGTGCCGGCAGAATAAATAAAGCAACGATTCATGGGAGTACCTCATTGTGGTTGGATTTGTAATATTATATGAGATTGTGCGGATAAATGCAAGAAAGAGGAACGAACGGCGTTTTCTTTTTGAGACGCCAAAAAGAAAACGCCTGGCAAAAGAAAAAGGAGCGCGGGGAAACCTTTCGAATGGTTTCCACGCACCCCTTCTGAGAGACCGCGTCAGATCCGGCTGATGCCTTTGGAATCCGCGGCGTATGGAATTCGGAAAAAACGATAGAATTGTAGGGGCGGACGACACTGTCCGCCCGCCAGCAGGCAAAGATGGTTTCGCAGAAGTCTGCGGCGAAATCATAGTGCGGTAAGGGCGGACAGAGTCGTCCGCCCCTACAAAAAGGCGTGGTGGGAGCATTGCAGGTGTCTCCGAAAGGCGATGCGCAGAGCGCAGAGACCTTTCGGGTGGTAGGGATGGATGGGACGGACGGAGGAAGGCTGAGATTTTTTGAGAAAAATTTTGGACTACGGTTGGCACTTTGCCCTCTTTCTTTTCTTGGCAGCTTGAAACCGTTCTTTTCTTTCTCAGCAGGAGAAAGAAAAGAATGGGTTCAAAAAAGCGTTCCTTTGGGTGCGGAGGAAACCGGAAGAAGCGGGCGGACAGGGTCATCCGCCCCTACGGGTGCGGCGGGAGATCGGAGGTTGCACGATGTGTTGGAACTGCTCCCCGACCCTCATCCGTCTGCTTCGCAGACACCTTCCCCGGAGGGGAAGGCAATCCGTGGCGGCAGGAAGGGCAGGCAGGGGCGGCGGGGGATTTCGGACGTTGCGCAGTGTGGTTTGGATTCTTGACAAATTCTGCATGGTAGGCTATAATAAGACCGACAATTCCAAGGGGTGCTGTGAAAACGGCTGAGATGAGCAGACGCTTGAACCCTCTAACCTGATCCGGATAATGCCGGCGTAGGAATGCGAGTATCTGAACGTGATTTTGACCGCATTGCGAGCCGCAATGCGGTTTTTTCATCTGTTCCGTTGGGATTGATCTCCAGAAAGAAAGCAGGAACCAAGTATGAATCACAAAAAATTGCGCGCGCTCTGCGAGGGCGCACTGATGGTGGCTGTGGCGACGGCGCTGAGCTACCTCAAGCTGCTGGAGCTGCCGCAGGGCGGCAGCGTCTGCATCGGAATGCTGCCGATCTTCCTCTATTGCTCCCGCTGGGGCGCAGGTCCGGCGTTTTTGACGTCGTTCGCTTACGGTCTGCTCCAGCTCTTGCTCGACGGCGCATACGCATGGGGTCCGACGTCGATGCTGCTGGACTATCTGCTGGCGTTTGGCGTGCTGGGCGTAGCCGGATTCTTCCACGGGAAGAAAGGCGGCATTTTCGTCGGCACGGTGGTCGGCTGTGTGTGCCGTTTCATCGTGCACTTCATCAGCGGCATCACGATCTACCGGATCTATGAGCCGACGGAGCTGTTTAACTCCGTGTTTACGAACCCGTACATCTACTCCGCAGTCTACAACGGCAGCTATGTGTTCATCGACATGGTGCTCTGCCTGGTTATCACTGCGCTGCTCTATGTGCCGCTGAAAAAGTACATCAACGGCACCGATCTTGCCAAGTAAAGAAAACAACCCCTGCCTGTGCAGTCTTACAGGCAGGGGCATTTTACTATTTCAGAGTAAGATACAAGTAAATGTTCAGTCCTATGACCGCAGCAGCAAACGCAAGAAGAATGGAATACATGATCTTCATAGTTTTCTGTTCCGTACAGCGGATACAATACAGCAGATAAACGCCCCAACAGAGATAAGCGATCAGACCAATGCCGCTGCGGCGAATCAGCAGGGAAAGTGCAAACAACACATTGATAAACCGCATACCTTTTTCTGAACAAAGATAATTCTTGATTTTTTGCACGCTGAAGCCCTCCTTGGCTCTTTTATCTTAAATATATCTTAATTTTCAATATACCACAGCTTTGGGAAAAGCGCAAGAACGGACTGCGTGGGGCGTTTTACGCGCTTTTTACGTGTTCGCACTTGATTTGAGGGCACAGGAAGGGTAAAATAAATAGAAAAATGAAATCTGGAAATGAGGTATGCACGATGACATACGAGGAAATTAAAAAGAATGAGGAGATCAACTCCTATATCCGGCAGGCAGACGCGTCGCTCGTGGCGCTGGGATTTACGGAGCACAGCTTTGCGCACGTAACGCTGGTGGCGGAAAAGGCGGGATATATCATGCAGACGCTCGGTTACCCGGAGCACACGGTGGAGCTGACGAAGATTGCGGCGTATCTGCACGACATCGGCAATCTGGTCAACCGGGTCGACCACAGCCAGTCCGGGGCGGTGATGGCGTTCCGTCTGCTTGACCACATGGGCTTTTCGCCGGATGAGATCGGCGTGATCGTCTCGGCCATCGGCAACCATGACGAGGGTACGGGCGTACCGGTCAGTCCGGTAGCGGCGGCGCTGATTCTTGCGGACAAGAGCGATGTGCGGCGCAACCGCGTGCGCAATCAGGATACGTCGAGCTTTGACATTCACGACCGGGTGAATTACTCCGTGACGAAGGCGGAGCTGAAAATCAACGAGGCGCATACGCTCATCAAGCTGAAGCTGACCGTTGATACGCACTACGGCTCGGTGATGGATTATTTTGAAATTTTCATGCAGCGCATGATTCTCTGCCGGAAAGCGGCGGAGAAGCTGGGACTGCAATTTAAGCTGATGATCAATGAGCAGCAGTTGATTTGACTAAAAACTTCCGGGATAGCGGGTTCCGGGGATGTCCATCCTAACGGTAGGAGGGATGGCACATGACAAAGGAGTTTTACTGGGACTTATTCTGCGAGACCGGCGCGCCGGAGGCGTATCTGCTGTACCGGCAACAGGGAGCAAGCAATGGTAGAGAAAGTGACGGGACTGGTTCTGCGGACAACAGAATATAAGGAAAGCGACCTGATTTTGAATATTCTGACGCGGGAACAGGGACTTATTTCCACGAAAGCGCGCGGCGTGCGCACAAACCGCAGCCGAAACAAGGGCGCGTGTCAACTGCTCTGCTATTCGGAATTTACGATTGCGGAGAACCGCGGCTTTTCGTCGGTATCGGAAGCGACGGCGATTGAGATGTTCCCGGAGCTGCGGACGGACATCGAGCTGCTGTCACTGGCGACGTATTTTGCGCAGGCGGCGGAGGTGCTCTCACAGGAGGATGCGGCAAGCGGCGAGGTGTTGCCGCTGACGCTCAACGCGTTTTATGCGCTTGCGAAGCTGCAAAAGCCGCAGGATTTGGTGAAAGCCGCATTTGAATTGCGGCTGGCTTGCGTTGGCGGGTATGAGCCGGATTTGACCGGGTGCGCGGTATGCGGGCGGCAGGACTGCGGCAGGTTCCTGGTATCGGGCGGCTGCTTGCAGTGCTTGGAATGCGGCATCGGCGAGGGACTGAGCCTGCCGGTGAGCGCGGGATGCTTGGCCGCGATGCGCTATATCACGCGCTGCGACGCGAAGCGGCTGTTTGCGTTTTCGCTGGAGGGCGGCGCGCGCAAGGAGCTGGCTGACGTGGCGGAGACCTATCTTGTGACGCAGCTCGAACGCGGATTTTACACACTGGATTTTTACAAATCACTTCTTTTGACATAGGAACATGGATATGAACGAACAATATCAGAAATCGCTGACAAAACTGGAGCTGGATAAGGTGCTGGCACTGCTGGCCGACCATGCGGCAAGTCCCGCGGCAAAGGAGCGGTGCATGGCGCTCATGCCGCTGGGCGACGCGGAGGACATCCGTTTGCTGCAGGCGCAGACAAGCGCGGCCTGCAAGCTGATGACAGTCAAGGGATCGCCGAGCTTTGGCGGGATCATTGACGTCGGCGCGTCGCTGAGCCGCGCTGACCGGGGCGGATGCTTGAACCCGGAGGAGCTGCTGCGTGTGGCGACGGTTTTGAAGTCGGCGCGGACGGCGAAGGAGTATGCTGAGGGCGATGCGATAGAGCCGTGTCTGGATATATTTTTCCGGCAACTGACGCCGAACAAGTTCTTTGAAGAACGCATTTTTACGTCGATTCTTTCCAAGGATGAAATTGCGGACGCGGCGAGCAGCGAGCTGGCGTCGATTCGCCGGAAGATTCGGCAGCAGAGCAGCAAAATCCGTGAGTCGCTGCAAAAGATCATCACGTCGCCGACGTATGCGAAGATTTTGCAGGAGCCGATCGTGACAATTCGCTCCGACCGGTTCGTTGTGCCGGTCAAGGCCGAGTGCAAGAGCCAGCTTCCGGGCTTGGTGCATGATGTGTCGTCGTCGGGCAGCACGTTTTTCATCGAGCCGATGAGCGCGGTGAACGCGAACAACGAGCTGCGGGAGCTGTTCGTCGCGGAGCGGAAGGAGATCGAGCGCATTCTGGCCGAGCTATCCGCCGAAGCAGCGGCGCGGCAGGAGGGCATCAACCTCAACTACGAGATGCTCGTGAGTCTGGACTGTATTTTTGCGCGCGCGAAGCTGTCGTTTGCGATGCACGGCATCGAGCCGGCCATTCGAACGGACGGAAAGCTGGAGCTGAAGCGTGCGCGCCATCCGCTGATCGATGCGAAAAAGGTCGTGCCGGTCTCGCTGAGCCTTGGCATTGACTTTGACACGATGGTCATCACGGGGCCGAACACCGGCGGCAAAACGGTCACGCTGAAAACGATCGGTTTGCTGACGTTGATGGCGGAGTGCGGTCTGCACATCCCGGCGGACGACGGAAGCTCGATTGCGATATTTGAAACGGTATTGGCTGACATCGGCGACGAGCAGTCGATTGAGCAGTCGCTTTCGACGTTCTCCTCGCATATGCGCAACATTGTGGAGATTTTGCAGGTCTGCGACCGCGACAGCCTGATTCTTTTCGACGAGCTTTGCGCGGGCACCGACCCGGCGGAGGGCGCGGCGCTGGCAATTGCGCTGATTGAATTCTGCCGGAAGTGCGGCGCGAAGGTTGCGACCACGACGCACTACGCGGAGCTGAAGCTCTATGCGATGCGCACGGCGGGCGTTATCAACGCATCGTGTGAATTCAACGTGGAGACCCTCCAGCCGACGTACCGGCTGCTGATCGGCATTCCGGGCAAGTCGAACGCGTTTGCAATTTCGCGGCGGCTGGGGTTGGACGAGAAGATCATCGAGGACGCGCACAGCATGGTCAGCCAGAATGACGTCAACTTTGAGGATGTGCTGACGCAGCTCGAACAGCAGCGGCAGCAGATGGAGCAGGCGAAGGTCGAGGCCGAACGGCTGCGCATGGAGACCGAGAAGCAAAAGGAAAAATCCGACGAATACTATGCCCAGATCAAGGCGGAGCGCGACAAGGCCGTGCAGCAGGCGCGCAAGGAGGCGCAGTACATCATTGAGGACGCCCGCCGAACGGCGAACAACGTCTATGAAGAACTGAAGCAGCTTCGCAAGCAGGCGCGGGACGGCGCGTTCGTCGAGGGAGCGAACGAAAAGCAGGCCGCGCTGCGCCGGAGCCTGAACGAGGCCGAGGGCAAGCTGCGCGAAAAGCAGGAGGCCAAGCAGCGCCCGGCGGCCAGCCGCGCCATCCGCGCGGGGGACACGGTAGAGCTGCTGAAGCTCGGCTCGAAGGCGACGGTGCTGGCGGTCAACAAGGACGGAAGCTATCAGCTTCAGGCCGGGATTATGAAGATCAACGCAAAGCCGGACGAGGTCTATCTGCTCGAAAACGAGACAAAGGCCAAGGCAAAAAAGCTGATGGAGGGCAAGGTGCGCGAGTTGAAGGCTGCGATGCAGCCGGAGCTGGACATCCGCGGCATGGCTGTGGATGAAGCGCTGCCGGTGCTGGCCAATTTCCTCGACGCCGCTTACATGGGAAATCTGCCGAATGTGCGGATTATCCACGGCAAGGGAACCGGTGTGCTGCGCAAGGCGGTGCAGGACGAGCTGAGGCGGTGTAAGTATGTCAAGTCGTTCCGGCTCGGCGTCTACGGCGAGGGCGAGGACGGCGTGACCATTGCCGAGTTTCGGTGACGTCCTTGCGGCTGCGTCTTTCACTGGATTGTCCGGCGCAATGCCGTCCTTTGGAAAAACGCTTCCGCGCTGGGCGGCAGTTTTGTGTCTATCAAATAATGATTGACATTTGAGCGAAATTTGATAATATTAGAATGAACAGCATGATATGTAAGGGAGTGTCAACTATGTACATGCAGCAATCCATCGTGAAATGTGAATCCGGCCTGTATAACCGTCAGGCGACCTACTTCATCCAGAAGGCGAACGAGTTTAAGTCGAGCATCTGGGTTGAGGTTGAGGATCGGAAGATCAACGCCAAGAGTTTGCTCGGTGTGCTGTCGATGGGCATCACCAAGGGTACGCGCATCAGCATCATTGCGGAAGGTCCGGATGAGGAAGAAGCCGTTAAGGCATTAACCGAAATGCTGATGAAGGAAATTTTCTGATTCGGAGCTACTGCCGCCTCGGGACCCATTCTGTTCCGGGGCGGCCTTTTTATGAGTATGACCTTTGAAGAACTGAAGGAAAAAGCGCTCTCGCTGCCGTATGCGCCGGGCGTGTATATTATGCACGACAAGACCGGCACGGTCATCTACGTCGGCAAGGCGAAGAAGCTGAAAAACCGCGTGAGCCAGTATTTTCAGGATTCCTCCGCGCACACGCCGAAAACGCGGCAGATGGTGGCGCATATCGACCATTTTGACGTCATTGTTGCGGCGTCGGAATTTGAGGCGCTGGTGCTCGAGTGCTCGCTGATCAAGCGGCATATGCCAAAGTACAATATCCTGTTGAAGGACGGCAAGGGATACCCCTATGTGCGCGTCGATCTGCGGGAGGAGTATCCGGTATTTGAGCTTTCCAACAAGGCAGCGAATGACGGCGCGCGGTATTTTGGCCCATTCGGTGGGCGATATGTGACGCAGCATATGCTTGATACGCTGCGGATGGCGATGAAGCTGCCGCGGTGCAGCAAACGCTTTCCGCGCGACCTCGGCAAGGAGCGGCCGTGCTTGAACTACCATATGGGGCACTGCGACGCGTGGTGCCAGCTCTCGCGCGACCCGGCGGAATACCGGGCGCGGACACAGCAGATGGTGCTGATGCTGGAGGGAAAGTATCAGGATGTGGCGGCGGACATCCGGGCGCGGATGGAAGCGGCGGCAGAGCGGCTGGAATTTGAACAGGCCGCAGTGCTGCGCGACCGGCTGAAGGCCGTGGAATCACTTAGCCAGAAGCAGCTTGTGACGGCCGGGACGATGGCGAACACGGATGTCATTGGCTACTACCAGAGCGAAGCGAAGGCCTGCTTTGCGGTGCTGCACTTTATCGACGGAAACCTGCTGGACAAGGACTATGAGATCTTGACGCCGTCGGAGTCGATGGAGGAAACGGTCTCGACGCTGGTCAAGCAGTATTATCTGACGCGCGGCGGCGCGCCAAAGCAGATCTTCCTTCCGTGTGAGATGGAGGACGCGGAGCTGTTTGCGGAGCTGCTGCAGCAAAATCTCGGTAAAAAGGTGCGGATCAACCGGCCGCAGCGCGGCGACAACGTGAAGCTCGTGGAGCTGGCGAACAAAAATGCGCGCGAGGAGGCCGAGCGCGTCACGAATAAGCAGGAGCGGCAGCACGGCGCGCTGCGGCTGCTGGAGGGAATGCTGGGGCGGAGCGAACCGCTGCAACGGCTGGAATCCTACGATATTTCCCACATCGCGGGCACGGATATTGTGGCGTCGATGGTGGTGTTTTGCGACGGAGCGCCGTCAAAAAAGGACTATAAGCGGTTCAAGCTGGAAAATATGCCGGATCAGGACGACTACGCGTCGATGCGGCAGGTGCTCACGCGGAGGCTGCGGCACTTTGCGGCGGGAGACGCGGGATTTGCCGGGCGGCCGGATGCGCTGCTGATTGACGGCGGTGTGGAGCACGCGAAAATCGCGGAGGAGGTTGTGCGGGAGTTTGCGCTGAGCATCCCCGTGTACGGCATGGTGAAGGACGACCGGCACCGGACGCGCGCACTTGTAACCGCGGACGGCCATGAGATCGGTATTTCGGGCAATCAGGCTGTGTTTGCGCTGATCGGGCGCATTCAGGAGGAGACGCACCGGTTCGCGATTGAATACCACCGGCAGCTCCGGTCGAAGCGGCTGCGGGAATCGTCGCTTGAGAAAATCCCGGGCGTGGGGCCGAAGCGACGGGAGCTGCTTTTGAAGAAATTCCGCTCGGTTGCGGCGGTGCAGAAGGCGGAGCTTCCGGCGCTGCGGGAGGTTTTGCCGGAGGCGGCGGCGCGCGCCGTATATGCGTATTATCATCAGGAGGAAGCAGAATGCGAGTCATCACCGGAAGCGCCAGAGGAACCGCACTGAAAACCCCGAAGGGGATGGAGACCCGGCCGACGATGGATCAGGTCAAGGAGGGGATCTTCTCGGCGATCCAGTTTGAGGCGGAAGGACGGCACGCGCTGGATCTGTTTGCCGGCTCCGGCCAGCTCGGTATCGAGGCGCTCAGCCGCGGCGCGGCAAGCGCGGTATTTGTGGATGCGCGGCGCGACGCGTGCCAGGTGGTGCGCGAAAATCTGGCTAAGACACGGCTCAGCGAGCGCGCGGAGGTGGTGCAGGCGGACTATCTCGCGTATCTCGGCGGATGCCGGAGACGCTTCGATCTGATTTTTCTCGACCCGCCTTACGCAGAAGTTTTTTTGGAAAATGCGCTCAAACGCATATCAGAAATTGACATTTTAACGGATAGTGGTATAATAATTTGCGAAAGACCCGTGGAAAAGGCGCTCGCCGAGGAATTTCCGGGGGTAACGCGCTACCGTGACTACAAGTATGGCAAGACGGCAGTGACGATTTTCCGAAAGGCACAGCGTGCATGAGAACTGCAATCTATCCCGGCAGCTTTGACCCGGTGACAAATGGACACCTGAATATCATCCAGCGCGCGGCGAAGATTTTTGACCGGCTGATTGTATGCGTGATGTTCAATGTCGACAAGCATCCGATGTTTACCGCGCAGGAGCGCGTAGAACTGATTCGGCGCGTGACGGCGGATATTCCGAATGTGGACGTGATGTTTTCCAACCAGCTTCTCGCGGATTTTGCGCGGGAGCAGGGAAGCTCGACGATCATCAAGGGATTGCGTGCCGTTTCGGATTTTGAACGCGAATTTCAGATGGCGCTGGTCAACCACAAGCTGAACCCGGGACTGGATACGATGTTTCTGACTGCGGAGCATCAGTTTATGTATCTGTCGTCCAGTGCAGTCAAAGAACTCGGGCGGTATGAGGTGGCGCTGGAGGATTTTCTTCCGGCGGAGATCATACCGGATTTTAAGGCTCGCATGGCCGGGCAAATCGAAGGAGGACACAACAATGGCAAATAACGGGATTGAAGAAATCATTACGACGTTATATGAGATGGTTCAGGACGCATGGAGCTTGCCGCTGGGCAACGAGAAGTGTGTGGTGGAGCGCGATAAGGTGCTCGACTTGCTTGACGAGATCAGCAATCAGCTTCCCGGCGAGCTGAAGCAGGCTAAAACCATTGTGGAGTCCCGCAATGAAGTGATTACGAACGCCAAACGCGAGGCGGAGAATATCCTCAAGCAGGCGGAGCAGCGCGCGCGCCAGATGATCTCCCGCGAGGAGATTGTCAAGCAGGCGGAGCAGCAGGCCGACGAGATGATTAAGGCTGCGCAGCAGAAGATCAAGGAGCTAAAGCAGGTGACGAACGACTATGTGGACGACGCCATGAAGCGCACTGAGGACGCGATTGCGCAGTCGCTCAGCGAGATCCGCGAGTCGCGCACGAAGTTCCGCGCACTGGTCAATCCGCAGGCGGCGAAGCCGTCTCCGATCATTGAGGACATTTGATTTTCCGGGGTGCATTCTTCCAACTGGCGATGTGACCGGCAGCAAGGAATTATTGCGCTGAGCAAGATAGTTTTTCGCAGGAATACCGACGTACTTCAAGAAAACATAACGCGGCGCAGTGCGAAAAGGCTCGCTGTCCGGATGTGTTGGGAGGTTTCAGATACGCTCTAAAACGAACAACAAGCGTCGACGGCGCAAAGCGCTGAACACACTTGACATTTTACCGGTTTTTCGGTAAGATATGGCATATTGCAACTGGCTGTGAAAAGGAATCAGCAGGCCATGCGGCGGCAAAGAGAGGGAGCGGACGGTGAAAGCTCCTGCGCCGGGGACTGCGCGTCGCCTTTGAGCTGCGCACCGAACGGAAACGAGTAGGCTGCGCCGGGTTCTCCCGTTATCGAGATCGAGTGTCCGCTGCGGCGGGAACTTCAGGTGGTACCACGGTCATTGATCGCCCTGAACATACTGTTCAGGGCGTTTTTTATTGAATTTTTGTTCTTTTTGCGCGCCCATTCTGTTCAATTTTTTGGAGAGTTTTTTCGACCCCATTTCCTTTTCTCCTTCAGAAAAGGAAACGGCGTCGAGACGCCAAAGGAAAAGCGGGCGTGGGGAAACCTTTCGAATGGGTTCCCCGAACCCCATCTAGCGGCCGCGTCAGAAGAAGCGCGCCCTTGGAACCTGCGGCGAATGGAATTCGGAAAAAATACGATAGAATTGTAGGGGCGGACGACTCTGTCCGCCCGGCAGTAGGCAAAGATGGTTTCGCAGAAGTCTGCGGCGAAATCCTAGTGCGGTAAGGGCGGACAGGGTCGTCCGCCCCTACAAGGTGCAGCGTAGGACGCAAGGTTGTACCGTATCCGTAGGATGTTGCCTGACCGCCATCATCAAGATAGCGTGCGGCGCGTAGTTGCCAGCGGCAAGGTGAGCTGGGACGGGCAAATAAGACCGGGTGAATGAGGTGTTACATGATGGCGGCACGGAGAGGCCTCCTAGTTTCGGAAGTTCTCTTTCTTTTCTTCACCGTGCGCGGCGGTTCTTTTCTTTCTCAGAAAGAGAAAGAAAAGAATGGGGGCGCAAAATGGGCGGAGAGGGTCGTCCGCCCCTACGGGTGCGGTGGAAGATCGTAGAAGCGGGGCGATCTTGAAATCAAAATTTTTAGATACACACTAGGGAGAGGGTACATTGGATTTTACGTTTTTAATCGGAAAATACGATGAAAAGCGGCTGGTGCCGCAGCTTGCCAGGGCGCTGGCAGCGACGAAGGCCGCAGCAAACGGGGCAGACCCGGAAAAGCGCGCGGCAGGGCAGATTCGCAGCCGGGTGTTTGTGGCGATCTTTATGATCGTGCTCGGTGCGGTGATGATCTACGCGGGTGTGACAAATCCGGCAATCAACCGCGCAATCTATCTGCCGGTGGCAGGTGCGGCGATTGCTGCGAGCATCTACATGATTCTCACGCGGCGGGAAGCGGCGTGGGGGATGGAAAAGCCGTCGGCAAGAACGCTGCTGAAAAGCCTGAACACGATTGAGACGTCGCAGAAGGCGACGGTGCGGCTGCGCGGCGACGGCATGACGATTGCGTCAAAAGCAATGGAAAATCACGTTGCGTATGACCAGATCGACGCGGCGGTTGAGACCGGGGATTTGCTGGTGCTGCGGCAGGGGCGGTCGGTGACCGTGCTGCAAAAGCGCGATCTGATTGGAATGGATGCTGCGGCGGTGGCTCCCGCGCTGGAAAAAGCGCTGAGCTGCCCGCTGATAAAATTATAAATGAACTTGGAAACAGGAGTATTTCACATGAAAAAAGAATTGCCAAAACAGTATGACCCGAAACAGGTCGAAAGCCAGATCTACGAGATGTGGATGGAAAACGACTGCTTCAAGGCCGTGGCCGACCCGGACAAGAAGCCGTATTCCATCGCCATGCCGCCCCCCAACGTCACCGGCCAGCTCCATATGGGGCACGCGCTGGACTCGACGCTCCAGGACATCCTGACGCGCTACAAGCGGATGCAGGGGTATAGCGCGCTGTGGCTGCCAGGCACCGACCATGCGGGCATTGCGACGCAGATCAAGGTGGAGGAGGAACTGCGCACGAAGGAAGGCCTGACGCGCTACGACCTCGGCCGTGAGAAGTTCCTCGAGCGCGTGTGGGCGTGGAAGGAAAAGTACGGCAGCCGGATTGTCGAGCAGCAGAAAAAGCTCGGCGTGAGCTGCGACTGGTCGCGCTCGCGCTTTACGATGGACGACGGCTGCTCAAAGGCCGTGCGCGAGACGTTCTGCGAGCTTTACGACAAGGGACTGATTTACAAGGGCAGCCGCATCATCAACTGGTGCCCGCACTGCGTGACGGCGCTGTCTGACGCGGAGGTCGAATATACCGACAAACCCGGACACCTGTGGTATATCCGCTATCCGCTCTCTGACGGCAGCGGCGACATTGTGGTCGCCACGACGCGTCCGGAGACGATGATGGGCGACACGGGCGTTGCGGTCAACCCTGAGGACGAGAAGTTCAAGCACCTGATCGGCAAGACCTGCATTCTGCCGCTGATGAACCGTGAGATCCCGATTGTGGGCGACGAATACTGCGAAATCGGCTTCGGTACCGGCGCGGTCAAGATGACCCCGGCGCACGACCCGAACGACTTTGAGGTCGGCCTGCGGCACAACCTCGAGGTCATCCGCGTGCTCGACGACAACGGTAAGGTCAACGAAAATGGCGGAAAATACTGCGGGATGGATCGCTATGAGTGCCGCAAGGCCGTTGTGGCCGACCTCGAAGCGGAGGGGTATCTGGTCAAGACGGAGCCGTATTCGCACAACGTCGGCACGTGCTATCGCTGCCACAACGACGTGGAGCCGATCATCTCCGCGCAGTGGTTCGTGAAGATGGCGCCGCTGGCCAAGGAGGCCATCCGCGTGGTGAAGGATGGGACGATCAAGTTCGTGCCGGAGCGGTTCGCGAAGATCTATATCAACTGGATGGAAAACGTGCACGACTGGTGTATCTCCCGTCAGCTCTGGTGGGGCCATCAGATTCCGGCATGGTATTGCGACGAGTGCGGCCATATCAATGTCAGCCGCGAAGATCCGACGAAGTGCGAGAAGTGCGGCTGCACACACCTGACGCGCGACGAGGATGTGCTCGATACTTGGTTCTCCTCGGCGCTCTGGCCGTTCTCCACGCTCGGCTGGCCGAATACGGAGTCGGAGGATCTCAAATACTGGTACCCGACGACCGACATGGTTACCGGCTACGATATCATCTTCTTCTGGGTGGCGCGCATGGTGTTCTCCGGCATGGAGCAGATGAAGAAGGAGCCGTTTAAGACCGTGTTTATCCACGGCCTTGTCCGCGACGACAAGGGACGCAAGATGTCCAAGTCGCTCGGCAACGGCATCGACCCGCTGGAGATGGCGGACAAGTTCGGCGCGGACGCGCTGCGCTTCAACCTGATTACAGGCAACTCGCCCGGCAACGATATGCGCTTCTACGTGGAAAAGTGCGAGGCGATGCGCAACTTTGCCAACAAGATCTGGAACGCGAGCCGGTATGTCATGATGAATCTGACGATCGAGGAGCCGGGACTTCCTGCGCGCAGCGAGCTGGAGATTGAGGACAAGTGGGTGCTCTCGAAACTCAACACGCTCATCCGCGAGGTGACCGAGAATATGGACGCCTATGAGCTGGGTGTCGCGTCTGCAAAGGTCTATGACTTTATCTGGGACACCTATTGCGACTGGTATATTGAGCTGACAAAGACGCGGCTATACAGTGAAAATGAGCAGAGCAAGCTGGCCGCACAGCGCGTGCTGGTGTATGTGCTCGATCAGATTTTGCGGCTGCTGCATCCGTTTATGCCGTTTATCACCGAGGAAATCTGGCAGGCGATTCCGCATGAGGGCAAGTTCATCATGTCGAGCGAGTGGCCGGTGTGGTGCGACGAGCTGGCATTCCCGGCCGACGAGGAGGCCATGGAGCTCATCAAGGACGCGATTACGGCAATTCGCGCGCGGCGCGCGGAGATGAATGTCCCGGCGAACAAGCGCGTGAATATGACGATCTCGACGCAGCGGCAGGACGTGTTCACCGCGGGCATTCCGTTCTTTGGACGCCTGGCCGGTGCGGAGCACGTCACGGTCAGCGACAGCGTGGATACGGCGGCGATGGAGCGCGAGGGCATGGTTGAGGTCATCACGCACGCGGCGAGAATCTTTATTCCGCTGGCGGAGCTGGTCGACTTTGAAAAGGAGCTGGCGCGCCTTGCCAAGGAGAAGGAGAATTGCCTGAAGCAGATCGCAATGTTTGAGGGCAAGCTCAACAACGAGAGCTTCGTCGCCAAGGCGCCGGAGAAGGTTGTCAACGATCAGCGCGAGAAGCTGGCGAAGGCAAAGGCGCTGCTGGAGCAGTTGGAGGAAAGCGAGAAACGCCTGAAAAAGTAAGATCGCTTGCGTCGCTTCCGCCATGCTGCGGAAAACGCCTTGCGAAGCCGGGCAGGATGCGCTGCGGCCTTTTCCTGCCTGACGAAAAATCCGCTGACGCGACCTTGAATGGTTATTTCAGCATTTACGATTTGCTTTTGACGTTTCGACCGTTTATTTTCATCAAAGCACGTATAATGGACACGCAGAAGGGCTTCTGCGTGTCCATTTTTTGTTTGGAGTTGAAACAGGAATGAATCTGACGAGTTTTTTGCAGGACAAGCGGCTGATGATCGCACTGAAGGGGGACATCGACCACCACGGCGCGAAGGACGTGATGCGCGTGCTGGGGAACAAGATCGATTTGTATCTGCCGGCGGTCTGCGTGCTGGATTTTCGGGATGTGACGTTTATGGATTCCAGCGGAATTGCCATTATTATCAACTGCATCCGGCGGATGCGGGAGCTGCGCGGCGAGGTGATTGTGGAAAATGTACCGCCGCAGCCGATGAAGGTGCTCCGGGCGTCCGGATTGGAGCAGATAGTCAAGATCGAGGAAAGAGGACTGGTCTATGAAAGTTGAAAATTATTTATCGGTGGAATTTCCAAGCCTTTCGGCGAACGAAGCGCTGGCGCGCGCGGTTGTGGCGTGCTTTGCCGCGCAGCTCGACCCGACAATGGACGAGCTGGGCGACATTAAGACGGCAGTCTCTGAGGCGGTGACGAACTGCATTGTGCACGCCTATCCAGACCGGATCGGCACAATTACGCTGCGCTGCCGGATTTTGGAGGGGCGGACGCTCGACATTGTCATCCGTGACAAGGGGTGCGGCATCCCGGACATTGAAAAGGCGCGCACGCCGATGTTTACCACCGGCGGCGAGGAACGCAGCGGCATGGGCTTTACGATCATGGAGAGCTTTATGACGAGCCTGCGCGTGACCTCGAAAGTCGGCAAGGGGACAAGCGTACATATGAAGCGGAAAATTGTGCGCCGGGGTGAGTCCCTTTGAGTACGCAGGCGCTTATCGATGCCGCGCAGCAGGGAGACCGCGCGGCTGCGGAACAACTTGTGGTGGAGAACACAGGATTGATCTGGTCGATCGCGCGGCGCTACTTCGGGCGCGGCACGGAACCGGACGACCTCTATCAGCTCGGCTGCGTGGGATTTTTGAAGGCGGTGGACGGATTCGACGCGGCCTACGGAACGCAGTTTTCCACGTATGCGGTGCCGAAGATCGCGGGAGAGATCCGCCGGTTTTTGCGGGACGACGGACAGGTGAAGGTGAGCCGGAGCCTGAAGGAGCGCGCAGCGCAGATTCATCAGGCGCGCACACGGCTGACCGGGATGCTCAGCCGGGAACCGACCGTTTCTGAATTGGCGGCGGAGCTGGGGTTGACGCCGGAGGAGATTGCGACGGCGGAGACGGCGACCGCAGCGGCGGAATCGATGCAGCGTGAGAGCGGCGAGGAGGGCTTTTCGCTGGAGGATGTGCTCTGCACGGATGGAATGGAGGATCGGATTCTGGAGTCGCTGTCGCTGCGCAGCGCGCTGGCAAAGCTGACGGAGCGCGAGCGAATGGTGGTGAAGCTGCGGTATTTCCATGGATTGACGCAGCAGAAGATTGCTGCGCTGCTCGGCGTGTCGCAGGTGCAGGTGAGCCGCATTGAGAAAAAGGCGCTGGGGCAGCTCCGGCAGTTTTTGTAATGGACAAAACGGCCAAAATGTACTAAAATAGAGCCATCGAATACGCGCCGCTAAGCTGGCGGCGGCAAAGGTGGAGCTATGAGAGCAGAACTGGAACCAAGATTTTTAACGGCACGCCGTGCGGTCATCGCCCGGCGTTTTTCTAGCCTGAACGAGATGCAGCGCCGCGCGGTGATGACCACGCAGGGACCGCTGCTGCTGCTGGCCGGCGCGGGCAGCGGCAAGACAACCGTCCTCATCAACCGGATTGCGAACCTGATCGCGTTCGGCGAAGGGGCGGATTCCTATGAAATTCCGGACTATATCACAGAGGAGGACGTGGAATTCCTCGAAACCTATCTGAAAACCGGCGACGAGACGATGAAAACCCGCGCCGAAGCGCTCTGCGCGCTGCATCCCGCCGCGCCGTGGTCGATCATTGCGATTACATTCACAAACAAGGCGGCCAACGAGCTGAAAGAGCGGCTGGAGCGGATGCTTGGCACGGAAGCGCTGGACGTCTGGGCGATGACATTCCACTCGGCCTGCTGCCGTATTTTGCGGCGCGACATCGACCGGCTGGAGGGCTACTCGTCCAGCTTTACGATCTACGATTCGTCGGACTCGGAGCGCGTCATCAAGGATGTGCTGCGGGATTTGCAGATGGATGAGAAAACGTTCCCGCCGCGGCTGGCACTCTCGGTCATCAGTAAGGCGAAGGACAAGAGGCAAAGTCCGGCGGAGTTTGACAAGACGGCGGCTGTGGCCGGAGATTACCGTATGGAGAAGATCTCGCAGATCTACGGCGAGTATCAAAAGCGGCTGCACGCGGCCAATGCGCTGGACTTTGATGATATTATTCTGAAAACCGTTGAGCTGCTGGAACGGTTTGACGAGGTTCGGAGCTACTATCAGCGGAAATTCCACTATGTGCTGATCGACGAGTATCAGGACACAAATGCCCTGCAATATAAGCTCTCGTCGCTGCTGGCCGGGGGATATGAGAATATCTGCGTCGTCGGCGATGACGACCAGAGCATCTACAAGTTCCGCGGTGCAAGTATCGAGAATATTCTCTCCTTCGAGCACCAGTATCATGGTGCGCAGGTCATCCGGCTTGAGCAGAACTACCGCTCGACACAGGCCATTTTGAATGCGGCAAACACTGTTATTTCAAACAACAAGGGCCGCAAGGGAAAGAAGCTCTGGACGGAGAACGGACAGGGCGAGAAAATCAAGGTGTTTGAAGCGCAGAACGAGTCGGACGAGGCGAACTACGTCGCCGGCTCGATCATCGCGCGCTCGAAGGGGCAGAATTTTAAGGATTACGCGATTCTTTACCGGACGAACGCACAGTCGAACGCGCTGGAATACGCGTTCAAGCGCAACGGCATTCCGTACCGCATTATCGGCGGCACGCGCTTCTTCGACCGTGCGGAGGTCAAGGATATGCTGGCGTACCTGTGCCTGATTAACAACCGTGCGGACGATCTGCGCCTGCGGCGTATCCTCAATCAGCCGCCGCGCGGCATCGGCGCCAAGACCGTGGAGATGGCGGAGCGGCAGGCGGAAACGGCGGGCGTGCCGCTCTACGAGGTCATCCTGCACGCGAAGGAGTATCCGAGCATGGAGAAGGCCGCGGTCAAGCTCACGGCGTTTTCGGATATGATTGAGCAGTGCGCGCAGCTTCTTTTCACGCTGACGCTGCCGGACTTCTACGAGGAGGTTTTGATTCGGACGGGATATGTGGCGATGCTGGAGGAGAAAAACGATGTGGAGTCTCGCACGCGGCTGGAAAACGTGCGAGAACTGAAATCCAGCATCCTCAGCTACATGGAGAACACCGACGCGCCGACGCTGAACGGCTTTTTGGAGGAGATTGCGCTCTATACCGACATTGAGCAGTATGACGCGGACGCCGACGCCGTTGTGATGATGACGATGCACGCGGCAAAGGGACTGGAGTTCCCGCACGTGTATCTTGTCGGCTTTGAAGAAGGTCTGTTCCCCGGAAACCGCTGCATCGGCGACCCGGAGGAGATGGAGGAGGAACGGCGGCTGTGCTATGTGGCGATCACGCGCGCGAAGCAGACGCTCAACATCTCCTACGCGCGGCAGCGGATGCTCTACGGACATACGACGAGCAACATTGCGTCGCGGTTTGTCGACGAGCTGCCGGAGGAGTGCATTGAGCGGCGCGGCGGATTCAAGCCGCGGCCAGAGCGGAGCTACGACGAGGTATCGCAGGTGGGCGGCTATGGAGGACGTGCGCAGCGCGCGCCGCGTCCGCCGCGTAAGGAGTATTCCTCGCTGACCGGCGCAGCGCCGAAAAAGGCAGGAATCCAGTTTGCGAAGGGCGACATGATTCAGCACAAGGCGTTTGGGCGCGGCATGGTGCTGACCGTGATTCCGATGGGCAACGACGCGCTGCTTGAGATTGCCTTTGACGGCATCGGCACGAAGCGGCTGATGGCAAATACCGCGAGCCAGCACATGACAAAGCTATAATGGGCAGCGCGGAAACCGTGCGCGTAGTCATGTTTGGAGCCTGACCCCGCATAAAGTAATGCTAGGGTGTATCTGAAAACTGGCAATGTGATCGGCAGCGAGAAGTTTTCGGGCTGAGCAAGATATTTTTTGCAGGAATGCTGGCATATTGCAAGAAAAAATGGCGCGTCGCAGCGTGAAAAGACCCGCTGTCCGGGTGCGTTGACGGTTCTCAGATCTACCCTAGAGGAGGCGGTGGCATGAACCGGAAGCGGAGAAAACGCCGGCGGATGGCGCTGCTGCTTCTTAGCACGGTGCTGGTCGCGGCGGCGCTGGGCATTCGGCTGCATATTGTGCCGATGATCCGCACGATTGCTGAGATTCAGGTGGTGAATGCGGCGTCCGGCGCATTGACCGCGGCTGTGAGCCGCCAGCTTGCCGATGGCGGTACCGACTACGGAAAGCTGATTCTGCTGGAAAAGGACGCGACCGGCGCGGTGACGGCGCTGCGAACCGACACGGCGCAGATTGCGCGGCTGAAGGCGGAGGTGTTTGACGCGCTGGATGATCTGGTGGATGAGGTGGAGATCCGCGACCTCGGCGTGCCGCTGGGAAGTCTGCTGCTGCCGACGTTTTTTGCCGGGCGCGGCGTACGGCTGCCGGTCAAGGTTGTGACGCTCAATATGACGAACGCGGATTTTTATTCGAGCATGACCGCGTGCGGTATCAATCAGAGCTTGCAGAAGATCTGGATGACTTTTTTGGTTCATGTGACGTTTTTGACGCCGGCCGGAATGCAGGCCGTGGATGTGACGAGCGATGTGATTTTGGCGGAGACGGTGCTGCTCGGCAGCGTCCCGGATACGTATTTTCAATTGGACGAATGAGAGGGAAGGATATGGAGCCAAAGAAGGAAATCGAGCTGCTTTCCAAGGAGCTGGAATACCACAACCGGCAGTATTACGTGCTGGACGACCCGAAAATCAGCGACTTTGACTACGATCATATGCTGCGGCGGCTGGAGGAGCTGGAAAAGGAATATCCGCAGTACGCTTCGCCGACAAGTCCGACGCGGCGTGTCGGCGGCGAAGCGATCAGCCAATTTCAGAAGGTGCAGCACGCGGTGCCGCTGGAGAGCTTGCAGGATGTGTTCTCGTTCGACGAGCTTCGGGAGTTCGATGCGCGGGTGCGCACGGAGGAGCTGGGGGCGGAGTATTCCGTTGAGCCGAAGGTAGACGGACTTTCTGTGGCGCTTGAGTATGTGGACGGCGTGTTTACGCGCGGCGCAACGCGCGGTGACGGACTGATCGGCGAGGATGTGACGGAGAATCTCAAGACGATCCGGTCGATTCCGATGCACCTGGAGGGCGCGCCGGCGCGGATGATCGTGCGCGGCGAGGTGTTCATGCCGCGCGCGTCGTTTGAAGCGCTCAACGAGCAGCAGGAAAAAGCGGGAAAGCCGCTCTTTGCCAATCCGCGCAATGCGGCGGCGGGGTCGCTGCGGCAGCTCGACCCAAAGGTCGCGGCACAGCGGAGGCTGGATATTCTGGTATTCAACTTGCAGCTCGCCGAGGGGCGGTCGTTTGAGACGCATAGCGACACGCTGGATTTCCTGCGGGAGCTTGGCTTCAAGGTGATCCCGTACGCGCTCTGCCGGGATATGGACACGGCGGAACGGCTGATTACAGAGCTGAACGAGACGCGCTATGCGCTCTCCTACGACATTGACGGCGCGGTGATGAAGCTGAATGATCTTGCCGGCCGGCAGCGGATGGGCAGCACGGCGAAGTTCCCGCGCTGGGCGGCGGCGTTCAAATATCCGCCGGAGATCAAATCCACGGTGCTGGAGGACATTGTGGTGCAGGTCGGGCGGACAGGCGTGCTGACGCCGCGCGCGGTGGTCGCGCCGGTGCATCTGGCCGGGACGACGGTCACGGCGGCGACGCTGCACAATCAGGATTTTATCGCGGAAAAGGACATTCGCATTGGCGATACCGTAAAAATCCGCAAGGCAGGGGAGATCATCCCTGAAATTCTGGAGGTGGAGCTGGACAAGCGTCCTGCGGGCACGCAGCCGTACCATCTGCCGGATCGCTGCCCGGTCTGCGGCGCGCCGGTGGCGCGCGATGAGGACGGCGTGGCGATGCGGTGCACCGGCGCGGAATGCCCGGCGCAGCTCAGCCGTAATCTGGCGCATTTCGTCTCGCGTGAGGCGATGAACATTGACGGCCTTGGCAGCGCGATTATCGATACGCTGATTGAGCAGAAAATGATTGCCAATCCAGCCGACCTCTACCATCTGGACTTCGCAAAATTTGCGGAGCTGCCCGGTCAGGGCAAAAAATCGGCGGAAAATCTGGAAAAGGCCATTGAGAACAGCAAACAAAACGATCTATCACGGCTGCTCTGCGCGTTTGGCATCCGGCAGGTGGGCACGAAGGCGGCGAAGGTGCTTGCGGCGACATTTGGCACGCTGGACGCGCTGAAGGACGCCACGGAGGAGCAGCTCACGGCCATTCCCGATGTCGGGCAGACGACTGCGGAAAGCATTCGGAGCTGGTTCGCCGATCCGCAGTCGCAGGATCTTATCGAGCGGCTGCGCGCGGCTGGGGTCAACTTTACATCGCAGAAGCAGGTGACGGACGCGCGCTTTGCGGGCAAGACGTTCGTGCTGACTGGCGCACTGAGCCTGTTCACGCGCGAGGAAGCGACGGAAAAGATTGAGTCGTTTGGCGGAAAAGCGGCCGGCTCGGTCTCGAAAAAGACAACCTACGTTGTGGCCGGAGAAAATGCGGGCAGCAAGCTGAAAAAGGCGAACGAGCTTGGCATTCCGGTGCTCAGCGAACAGGATTTTTTGGACATGATGCAATGAAAAACGCCGGGAGGATCGGTCAGATTCTCCCGGCGTGAGACTGTCAAAAAACGCTGGAATGCAGTTTTGCGATAGAGTCGCGGGGGAAGAGTGAAGGGGGC
>CAKUJA010000017.1 GCA_934661135.1 uncultured Oscillospiraceae bacterium | reverse complement strand
GAAACCATCTTTGCCTACTGCCGGGCGGACAGAGTCGTCCGCCCCTACAATTCTATCGTATTTTTTCCGAATTCCATACGCCGCGGAATCCAAGGGTGTCTCCCAGAACCAAACTGTGACCCAGCAGAGCGGTCACAGTTTGGAAAGGAAGAAGGAGCAAGCGGATACGGAGCTTTCGGCGTCAGCCGAAAGTGCAGTGCAGCGCGCTTCTTCTGACGCGTCGGCGATTCTTTTCTTTCTCCGAAAAGAGGCGAAAAGAATGGGGGCGCAAATCCTTTTGGAGTCAAAAAAGAAAATGCTGTTTGTGTCCATTTTCCCAAAAGTGAAAAAATAAGAGCACAAAAATTCTCCTTTTTCAAAGAGAACCAAAATGGGCACAGGGCTGTCTCCAACCCCATGCCCATTTCTTACTTTCTCCCTGTGGAGCCAAACCCGCCGCGATCCACCGCGCTCAGCTCCTCGCATTCCTCAAATTCAATCGGCGGCTGTGTCTCGTAGATACGGAATTGGCAGATACGGTCGCCCTTTTCCAGCACGGTGTCGCGCGTCGCGTAAACCGGCAGTTTCCACTCGTCGTTCGTCCCGCAATAGCTGTTGTCAATCACGCCAACGGAATTGGCCTGCAAGATGCCCCAGCGCTTGAAGGTTGAGCTGCGCGGCGCGGTGCGCGCCTCATACCCGGCAGGGAGCTGCATCGAAACACCCAGCGGCACCAGTGCGAATTCCCCCGTGTGCAGCTCCATCGTCTCGGCGCAGTAGAGGTCGATCCAGTCGCCCTTCTCCGTCATCTTCAGCCGCGGTGCGTCGTCAGAAAAATAGTGAATTTTGATTTTTGGCATATGGTTCTCCTTACTGCGTCTCGTCCCACAGGACGACGGCGCCCGTGCGTAATGTTTTTGGCATATCGATCAGGCGTTGGTTCTCCGATCCGCGGAACCGCAATCCGAGGTTTTTCAGCGACGCGATAAATGGTCCGTCCACCAGCACGTCCAGTCCCGCCAGCAGCTCCTCCGTCACGCCCGGGAGCTGCGGAAGATTCTGCCCGTAGATATATCCGGTGAAGGACCAAATCGACTTGTCTGGGTATGCGGCGCGGATTTTCCGTGTCAGCTCCAGCAGTCCCGGCTGGTTGTGCGGGTCAAACGGCTCCCCCCCCAACTAGGTGATTCCGCGGATATATTCCGGCCGCATCATTGTGAGAATCCGCTCCATAACGGTCTCTGTAAACGGCTCGCCGTAATCAAAATCCCATGCCTCCGGGTTGAAGCAGTCCTTGCAGTGGTGCACGCAGCCGGACACAAACAGACTCACGCGCACACCCGGCCCGTTGGCAATATCGTAGTCCTTGATCGTAGCGTAGTTCATGGTAAAACTCCCTTGACAATCGGATATAATCTGATAAAATGTTTTCCTCGGAGAGGAGGTGCGCCAATTGGACGAACAAAATCGCATTTTGCACGAGCTTCTGACCATGGGGGAGATGCTGCTCACCTGCGGCGCGGAGATCAACCGGGTCGAAGATACCATGACGCGTCTTGGCCGCGCCTATGGCGCTGAGCGCGTCGACATTTTTGTCATTACCTCCGACATCGTCCTCACGATCCTGTTCTCCGACGGTACGGAGTTAACGCAAACCCGCCGCATTAGCCGCAATCCTGCCGTAGACTTCCGCAAATTGGAGTCGCTCAACGCACTCAGCCGCCGCTGCTGTGCCGCACCGCTTTCTGCGGCTGAATTTCACGCGGCACTGGAAGAAATCGATCAAAAAGTTCGGAATATATACGTATTATACCTCGGAAGCGTGATAACAGCCGGCGGATTTGCTGTATTTCTCGGCGGAAGCTGGGCAGACGGTCTCGCTGCGGCGCTTATCGGCGTTTTTGTCTGTTTTTTGCAGCAAAAAATTGCTCCTGTGTTCAGAAATGCTGCGTTTTTTCAACTTTTAACCGGGCTTCTGGCTGGAGCGGCAATCTGTCTCCTCTGCCGCATTTTGCCGCAGCTTGCGGTTGACAGACTCTCAATCGGCGTCATAATGTTACTAATTCCGGGCGCGGCGCTGACAAATGCGGTTCGAGATATGCTGGTTGGTCACACGATCTCCGGTTTACTGCGGCTGGCGGAATCGCTGCTGTTGGCGCTGATGCTGGCCATCGGCTTCGGCAGCGCAATCTATCTGATTGGGGTGTAGGCGTATGATTGTGAATCTTCTGGCCACATTTGCAGCAACCGCAGGGTATTGCCTGCTGGTGAACGTGCCGCGCCGCCTAATGCTTTCCGCCGCAATCGGTGGCGTTTTGAGTTGGGGTGCTTATCTGTTGCTGCGCGGAAAGATTGAGAGCCTGTTCTATCTGCTTGTGTTGGTTGGTGCAATTTCGGCGGCCTATTCAGAGCTGTGTGCGAAGCTCGCGCGTGCACCTGCAACGATTTTTTTGATTCCGGGACTTATTCCGCTCGTGCCTGGTACCTATGTCTATTACATGATGTCTGCGCTTGTCCAAAACGATATGGACGGTGTGCGACACTATGGCGCGCTGACGGCGGAATGGGCATTCGGCCTTGCGGCAGGAATTTGCCTTGTTGCCGTTCTGCATCAAATTGCAGTCCGCAAACGCACCGCCTAGCATCCCTATTATATCGAATTCTGCGCCTTCGCGCAAGCCGCAAAAAGCGGATCACCGATTTCTGGTGATCCGCTTTTTGTTTATTTTCCACCAAGCGGTGCAACGCTGTCTCGCACGATCAGAGCCGGCGGAAAAATCGTTTTTTTACAGAGATGATTTCCATTTTCATGCAGCAGACTGAGCAGGTTTTCGGCAGCGGCGCGTCCCATGGTGTTTGGGTTTTGCGCCAATGTGGTCAGATTGATGATGCCGCCGGTGGTTTCCGGCGTGTCGTCAAAGCAAATTACGCTGACATCGTTCGGGACAATGATACCGCGTTCTTTCAGGCATTTGACAAACATGGCCGCCATCACGTCATTTGCGCAGAACACGGCGGTATAATGCCGCAAATGTTCCTGATAGTAGGCGGCAAAGGCTGCGCCGGAGGCCGCCTTCAGATCGCCTAAGAAGATGGCTTCTTTTGGAATCGGAAGATGGTTATCGTCCATTGCATCGCGGAAACCACAAAGACGGTCGTAACTGGCCGTGGAGTTGGTTGGTCCGGAAAGATGTGCAATCCGCCGGTGCCCACTTTTAATGAGATATTGCGTTGCAATATAGCCGCCGCGGCGGTTGTCAATGCAAATGGAATTGACATCGAAGGAACGGAGAGAGCGATTTACCATGACAATCGGCATTGTTAGATGGCTGAGCGTATCGATCAGAGCTGGAGTCTCAATTGCGGTCAACATGATTGCACCAACATATTGCTCTGATTCTGCGATTTGAAGCAATGATTCCTCGGAGAATGCACCTGCGCCAGAGAGTACCACCTGCGGCAAATAGTTCTTTTCTGCTAAGACAGCGGTAATTCCGCAGATAATGCCCTGATAAAAGGGATTTGTCAGATCATCTACAATCAACATGACTTTCTGCGTATGCGGCTGCGTCGACAATTTTGCGGCACAAAGCATAGGTGAAGTATAGCCGAGCTCGTCGACTGCAGTCATCACTTTTTGATAGGATTTACTGCGGCTTGTGATTTTGCCAGAGAGAATGCGCGACACGGTGGCAGTAGATACGCCGCTACGAGCCGCAACGTCATAGATGGTTGCAGGCATTCCCGATTCCGCCAATTTCAGTTTATGTTCCCATTATAACAAACAAACGAAAAAATCCAGTCATTTGTTGCATTTGACAATATATTTTTGCAAAAAATGAAATGGGAGAATATGAGAATTCTTGGATTCATGAGACGTAAAGCTCACAGAATTCGCAGATATGGCGAATCAGCCGAAATTTTATATTGCAATCCAATATAAAACGTCAAAATATACAAAAACTCGACGATCCTTTTGTAAAAGAACTGAAAAAATGCAAACACGATGCAACAAGATTGACAATTGGTTGCATTGAATGCAATAATACGAGCAAGAACTTGGGGGAGCGCCCAAGAAATGAAAAAAGACGTCACGCGTCTGATTCAGGAAGATCACGTCGTCGGCATCATTGGTTCGCTTCATTCCGGCAACATCAACGCCACCGGTCAGATCGTCGAAGATGCAAAAATCCCCGAAGTCGGCTCCGGCCTTGGTGACAGCTCCATGGGCAACCTGGAAGTTGCGGAAGTTGCCGGCTCTGCCGCGCACGACTGCTACTTTAGCGCACAGTATATCATTCCGGCTACCATTGAGGAAGAAACCGACGAAACTCTGAAGGCGTTCTATCAGGCATACATGGACAAGTACGGCGAGATGCCCACTTCTGACACCGGCCTGCGTACTTATGACGCCATGCAGATCATGTTCAAAGGCATTGAAAACGCTGGTTCGACCGACGGCACGGCAATCCGCGACGGCATTACTGCGATCTCCGGTCTCAGCCTGCTCGGTGGCACGTTCGATTTCACGGACGGCACCGGTGAAGGCATCCATCAGCAGCGACTCTTTGTCATGGGCGACGGCACCATCAAGCCGTATGAAGGCTGATCGCGCGCCGGACAAAACCGTATAATTCTAGGGTTGGATCCCCGCCCTTGCGTGTGCGAGGGTGGGGATCGTCTTAAAAGAAAGGATATAGAAGATGTTTTGGACACTCTTGATTGGCTCGATCAGCATCGGCTGTATTTACGGTCTCGTTGGTCTGGGATATAGCCTGATCTATAAAGCGTCTGCGCAAATGTCGTTTGCACAGGGCGAGATTTTAATGTTGGGCGGCTTCTTGACGCTGCTGTTCTACAAGAGTTTGGCGATGCCGTTTATTGTGGCGCTGCTGTTAGCGACGTGCTTAATATTTATCTTTGGCCTTTTGCTGGAACGGCTGGTCATTCGTCGGCTTGTCAACAGAAAGGCGGATATTATTTTTGTCGTGCTGGCCACAATCGGCCTTTCCTATGTGCTGCAAAACGCGGCAATGCTCATCTGGGGCAGCAACACAAAACGCTTCCCGCAGATCTTCGCCATGTCGGTTATTAAGATTGGCAGCGTGAATGTTCAGCCGGAATCGCTGTTCGGCATTATTCTTGCGGTAAGCCTGTTCCTATCGATACGCTGCTGATCCGCGGCACTTGTGCCGATGAAAACGGCAATATCAGCACGGAGCACGAAGCGATGGTGTTGGAAGTCCTGCCTGCCGTCATGGCGGCAAAGCGTTGGGGCGGCAAAGTGATCTGCCAAGTTGAACGGATTGTCCACGCCAATTCAATCAGTCCGAAAGATGTTGTTGTTCCCGGCGTGCTGGTCGATGCGGTTGTTGTCTGCGATAACCCGCTGGTTGACCACCGGCAGACCTCCTCCTGGTATTATGATCCGTCTTATAGCGGACAGGCGCTTGCCCCCGAAGCGGGCAAGACGATTGTTCCGCTCAGTATGCGAAAGGTGATTGGCCGCCGCGCCGTCATGCAGCTTACGAAAAATGCAATCCTCAACGTTGGCACCGGCATTCCGAATGATGTTGGATGTTGACTTCAGTGAAGATGGCATCCAGATTAAGCAGGAAGGACGTTTTGAGAAGCTGGTCGACCATGTTCAGCAGATCTCTTACAATGGCAAGCTCGCGTTTGCGCGCGGACAGACGATGTATTTCGTAACCGAGCGTGCTGTTTTCCGTCTGACGGAAAATGGCCCCATGCTTGTAGAAATCGCCAAGGGCGCAGATCTGCAAAAGGACATCCTCGACCATATGGGGTTCCGCCCACTGATGGCAGAAAACCTGAAAACAATCCCAACCGAAATTTACCGCGAAGGCGCGTTTGGACTGAAGAATATCGTCGAAGGGGAGGAGTCTCTATGAACCGTATCCGGATGCATCATGTCGGCATTGTATTTCCGAACATGGAGCGCGTTAATACCTTTTTAGACACGTTCAACTTTGAAATTGAGCGCTCGGAATACGTCAAAGTCTATCATGCCGACTGCCTGTTCACCAAACATGGTGATAACGAGACGGCACTGGAGTTTATCGTTCCCACCGAGGGCGTCCTCACAAAATATAACGATGGTAAGGGCGGTATCCACCATATCGCGCTCGAAGTCGTCGATGTGGAAGCTGTTCGGCAGGAATACGAAGCGAAAGGTCTGAAAATGCTTGAGACCGCTGCGGTTGACGGTGCCTGCGGCATCATCGTCAACTTCCTGCGCCCGCGCTATGGCTCCGGCATTCTGGTCGAGTTCATCCAGCGTCTCAATGACACAAGCGTCTGACCGTATGGTGCGGCCAGAAGCAATATACCTTCCTTCTACCTCAAAACCAGAGAACGCCTCTCCTGCGGGAGTGGCGTTCTCTGGTTTTGATAAGATACAAAATTGCGGAAGGCGAGGGAACAACAGGGGGCGAAAGGCTTGAAAATTACAGATGCAGAACCCGATCCCGGATTTCCTGTGTGCGACCCTGATTCCAATACTGCGTGCCGATATAGCCGCAGGTGCGCCGCGCAACATTCATTTTGCTCTGGTCGGTGTTGCCGCACTGCGGGCACGTCCAGACCAGCTTGCCGTCCTTGTCCTCTTTGATCTCAATCTCGCCGTCGAAGCCGCAGACCTGACAATAGTCAGATTTTGTGTTCAGCTCGGCGTACATGATGTTCTCATAGATGAACTGCATGACCTGAAGCACCGCATCGATGTTGTGCTGCATATTCGGCACTTCCACATAGCTGATTGCGCCGCCGGGCGAGAGCGCTTGGAACTGCGACTCAAACGCCAGCTTGTCAAAGGCATTGATATGTTCAGAGACATGGATGTGGTAAGAATTCGTGATATAGTTCTTATCCGTGATCCCTTCGATAATGCCAAAGCGCTTTTGCAGGCACTTGGCGAATTTGTACGTCGTGGACTCCAGCGGCGTGCCGTAGAGGGAGAAATCAATGTCCTCTTTCTGCTTCCACTCGGCGCACTTGTCATTCATGTGCTGCATGATTTCCAGTGCAAACGGTGTTGCGGCCGGGTCGGTATGGGATTTTCCGGTCATATACTTGACGCACTCATAGAGACCGGCATAACCGAGAGAGATCGTCGAATAACCGCCATAGAGCAGCTTGTCGATCGGTTCGCCCTTGTGCAGCCGCGCGAGTGCACCATACTGCCAGAGAATCGGTGCTGCATCAGACAATGTGCCTTTCAGACGATTGTGGCGGCACATCAGCGCTTCGTAGCAAAGCTCCAGCCGCTCGTCAAATACGCGCCAGAACTTATCCACTGCGCCGCCGGAGGAGAGCGCAACGTCGACGAGGTTGATCGTCACAACGCCCTGATTAAAACGGCCGTAGTATTTCGGCTTGCCCGGTTCATAGTTGCCGGCATTGGCCACGTTGTCCCAGCCGTTGCCGGAGCGGTCAGGCGTCAGGAAGCTGCGGCAGCCCATGCAGGTATAGACGTCGCCGTGACCTTTCGTCTCGCCCTTCGAGAGCTTCAGCTCGCGCATCTTCTTTTCGGAGATATAGTCGGGAACCATGCGCTTTGCCGTGCACTGCGCGGCCAGCTTCGTCAGCTCCCAATATTTTGTGCCCTCATGGATGTTGTCCTCCTCGAGGACATAAATGAGCTTCGGGAATGCCGGTGTAATCCAAACACCCTTTTCGTTCTTCACGCCCTCAATGCGCTGCTTGAGCGTCTCCTCAATGATAATGGCAAGGTCGTGCTTTTCCTGTTCGCTGCGCGCTTCGCCGAGGTACATAAAGACCGTGATGAACGGCGCTTGACCGTTCGTTGTCATCAGCGTGACGACCTGATACTGGATGGTCTGCACGCCGCGGCGGATTTCCTCCCGCAGACGATCCTCGACGACCTTGGAGATGGCGCTTTCGTCCGGCGCTGCGCCGAGCGTGCGAATTTCCTCGAGCACCGTCTTGCGGATTTTTTGGCGGGAGATGTCGACAAACGGCGCCAGATGTGTCAGCGAGATAGACTGGCCGCCATACTGGTTGGAAGCGATCTGCGCGATGATCTGCGTGGAGATGTTGCAGGCCGTGGAGAAGCTGTGCGGCTTTTCAATGAGCGTGCCGGAGATGACCGTGCCGTTTTGCAGCATATCCTCAAGGTTCACGAGGTCGCAGTTGTGCATATGCTGCGCGAAATAGTCAGCGTCGTGGAAGTGGATGATTCCGGCCTCATGTGCGTCGACGATCTCCTTCGGCAGCAGCATCCGCGCCGTCAGATCCTTCGAGACCTCACCGGCCATATAGTCGCGCTGTACGGCGTTGACGGTCGGGTTCTTATTGGAGTTTTCCTGCTTGACTTCCTCGTTGTTCGATTCGATCAGAGACAGAATCTTCTCATCGGTCGTGTTGCTTTTGCGCACGAGCGAGCGGGTGTAGCGGTAGGTAATGTACTGCTTGGCCACCTCATAGGCGCCGTGCGCCATGATCTGGTGCTCGACGAGGTCTTGAATTTCCTCCACGCTCAGGGCGCGGTTCATGCCAAGGCAGGAGTTCTCCACGCTTTCCGCGATGCGGCGGATCTGCATCGGCGTGAGCCGTTCATCTTCTTTCACGACGTTGTTTGCCTTTGTAACTGCCGCGATGATTTTCATAATATCGAAAACGGCTTCTGAGCCGTTGCGCTTGATAATTTTCATGCCGTGTCGCTCCTCTTTCTCTCTCATATGTATTACGCTGCAAATGAAAACCACCCAATGACACTAAATATTGGACTTAGTATCCGGGCGGACATACTAGATGTTGTGGATTCTGACTTGACCCGATTCATACTATATCCGATCTGCCCGGCTCTGTCAAGAGCAAAAAGACTGAACTCAAAAATATATCTTGTGTCAATTTACATAAAAACAGCCGTGAAACACAATATCTTGTGTTTCACGGCTGAACGAAATTGGAAGGTTATGGTTCCTCCGGCTCCATAGCATCTGCAAGTGTGTCTGTGATGGCGCCGCGGAACAGGGAATCAGCGTTTCCGTGTACGATATTCAACGCTGGCGCGGTCTGGCCGAGCGGCGTTTTGCCGTCCATATAGACGTCAAGATCGAGCATATAGACGCGCGTCTCGCTGCTTTCTTTCGTGCGGTTGTTAACTTTGCGCAGCGTTCCCGGTCCAGCCTTCACGTTTGATTTCGCGCCGCCGGGCAGCAGGAGAGAGGCGTTCTGCTCACATTTGCTGAAGGCGCTCTCCTGCGCGTCCTCATCTGCGAGCAGGCCAAGATAACCGGGTTGAATCAGCTCACGCCACAGGCAGTCGTCCAACTTGAGCGCCTCGCGGTCGATGGCGTTGATATAGCGAAGGCCAACGCGGGTGAAGTAGGCCGGCTGGTAGAGCTGGATCAGCGCTGCCAGCACACGGTCGAGCCGCTTGGCAAAGTCCTCCCAGCGCGTGTAGCCGTGGGTGGAGAGCGCAATAAAGCTGCGCGTCAGGCTGATTTTCCACTGCCCATCCTCCGAAATGAACTGATAATTGTTTACCGTGCCCTGCGGTACCGGTTTGCCGTTTACAATCTGTGGCGGGAGCTGCTCTACCTTTTTCTGATATTGGGGATATTCCGCACGGATCTGATCCTGAAATTCGGCGGGTGCGGTGGATTCAATTTTCAAAATGTCCGGAAACCGAAGCTGGCAGATCACTTCCAAGAGCTGCCGGCGGCGATAAATCTGGCGGGACTGTTCAGAACGCATGGGCGCGTCCTCCGTTTCTTTAGAAAGATTCGTTCTCTATTTAGTATAGTGAATTTTGTGAAAAATGCAAGCACTGTTCCAATTCCGAAAAAATATGATATACTTAGGGTGTATCTGAGAACTTCTGACGCACCCGGACAGCGGGTCTTTTCGCACTGCACCGCGTCGTGTTTCCTTGAAATACGTCAGCATTCCTGCGAAAAAATGTCTTAATCAGCACAAAAATTCCTCGCTGCGGTCATTTCGCCAGCTTTCAGATATACCCTAGGATGAAACAAAAACAAGGGAGAATGAGAATGGGACTGCTCTATCTGTTTGAATCGATCCGCATCCCGGCGCTGAATGCGTTCTTTTCTGCAATCACATACTGCGGCGATGAGATTGCATTCATGCTTGTCGCGTTTATTGTTTTCTGGTGCGTCAGCAAGCGTACCGGCTATTATGTGTTCCTCGTTGGCCTGTTTGGAACGATCGGCAATCAGTGGCTCAAGATCGCTTGCCAAATTCCGCGTCCGTGGGTTCTGGATTCCGATTTTACAATTGTCGAGTCTGTCCGCGCAGCCGCAACCGGCTATTCGTTCCCCTCGGGGCATACGCAAAACGCTGTCGGCACTTACGGTGCGCTTGCGCTGCACACAAAAAAGCCGTGGCTGCGCGGAGTTTGCATCGCGCTGCTTGTACTGGTGCCGGTTTCGCGGATGTACCTCGGGGTTCATACTCCGTGGGATGTCGGCGCGGCATTTTTGATGGCAGCGGTGCTGTTGGCACTGTTTTATCCGGTGTTCCGTTCGGAGCAGCGCATGGAAAAGGGGATGCCGTGGCTGCTTGGCGCGGCGGTGCTGTTGGCGCTTGCGTTTGCGGCCTATCTGCGCGGAGTGCGGGCGGACAGCGCATCGCTCGACGGCTCCAATTTTGCCAGCGCCCTGGGCAACGCGTATAAGCTGTCAGGCGCGGTGATTGCGCTGCTGTCGGTCTATTTTGTGGAAAAGCGGTTTGTAAAATTTGAAACCGACGCGGTCTGGTATGCGCAGATCGGCAAGGTAGTGCTCGGCCTTGCGTTGGCAATGGCGCTCAAAGCAGTGCTCAAGGCGCCGCTGAACGCGCTGCTGCCCGGCGGACTTGGCGATGCAATCCGGTATTTCGCGCTGGTCTGCTTTGCTGGCTGCATCTGGCCGCTGAGCTTCCGCTGGTTCCGGACATGGGGGAAGAAATCATGATTGCAATTTGGCTTCTTCTGGCGCTGGCGCTTGTGTGCCTGTTTGCCGCAATGGTGGCGGTGCTGCTCTGCTCGCGCGGCCGCCGCGCAGCGCAGCCGGAGATCGACGCCTATCTGCGCCGTTACCCACAGATTCACGACGATGCGATGGCGGGACAGCAATTTGTGGCGGAGCACGCGCCGCAGGATCTCTTTGTGGAGAGCTATGACGGCAAGCGGCTCCATGCACAGTTTCTCCGGCGCGAAGGCGCTTGCGGTACGATCGCCCTGTTCCACGGCTACCACTCGAACTGGAATATTGATTTTTCCGCCGTCATCCCATTTTACTATGCACAGGGGTACAACTGTCTGATCGTCGATCAGCGCGCGCACCAGCAATCCGGCGGCACATTTCTAACGTTCGGCGTCCGTGAACGCTACGATGTTCTCTCCTGGGTGACCTATCTCGGTCAGATGCTCGGGCAAGAGCATCCGATTTTCCTCGACGGCCTTTCCATGGGCGCGACGGCGGTGCTGCTGGCATCCTGCTTCGAGTTTCCGGCCAATGTACGCGGCGTGATCGCCGATTGCGGCTTCACGGAGCCATACGACGAGATGCGCCACGTGCTGAAAAGCCATGGCCGCTGGATTCCGGCCGGCTTTGTGCTGTTCTGGGTCGGTATTGCGACGCGCCTGCTGGCCGGCTACGGCCTGCATGAAGCGGACACGCGCTTGAGCGTTGCGGCCAGCCGGTATCCGGTTTTGTTTATCCATGGCACCGGAGACGATTTCGTGCCCTGCCGAATGAGTGAGGAGGCCTATGCGGACTGTACGGCGGAAAAAGAGCTGCTTCTGGTGGAGGGTGCGAAGCACGCGTGCAGCTATCTGGACGATCGTCCCCGCGTACAGTCCGCACTGGAGAATTTTCTGGAACGACATTTGAAGGAGGACGCCACATGAGAGAGCAGCATGAAATCACAAGTGTGCAGCCGCTTTTGGATGCACAGGGCAACCTTCGGGAACCCGGCTGGGCGCGCGGCCTTCTGCCGCAATACCGCCGTGCGGATGTGCGCGCGGGAAAGCTGCGCATTAAGGAGTGGGACTACTACTTTGTCACCAATGGGCGCATCGGCCTTGCGCTTACGATTGCGGACAACGGCTATATGGGGCTTGACTCCATTTCGTTTCTGGACTTTGAAAACCGCTGGCAGATCACCAAAAGTCCAATGCGTCTGCTTCCGCTCGGCAAAACGGCGCTCCCGGAAACCAGTGCTGCCGGCGCCAGCGAGATTGCCCGCAGCGGCTATGCGCTCGCGTTTTATCACGATGATGACGGCACGCGCAAGCTGACATTCCACATGGATAAGTTCCGTGGGAACGATGCCATTGAGGGCGTGATTTCGCTCTCCGACGAGCCGGAGGAGAGCATGGTGATTGCTACGCCGTTTGAAAAACCCGGCCATTTCTATTTCAATCAGAAGATTAACTGTATGCGCGCCGAGGGTTGGCTTGAGCTTGGCAGCACGCACTATGCGCTTGAGCCGCAAACTTGGTTTGCGGTGCTCGACTGGGGGCGCGGTGTCTGGACGTACCATAATACCTGGTATTGGGGCAGCGCGTCCGGAGAACTGAATGGCGTCCCGTTTGGCTGGAATATCGGCTATGGGTTCGGAAACACCAGCGCAGCAAGTGAAAATGTCCTGTTTTATAATGGAAAAATTCATAAGCTGAGCGAGGTTCGCTTTGAAATCCCAATGAAAGACGGTAAGGAAGATTATCTCCATCCGTGGAACTTCAGTAGCGACGACGGACGATTCCAGATGAAATTCATACCGGTGCTTGACCGTGCAGCCTGTACCTCTGTCGGTGTCATCAAATCCGATCAGCATCAGGTGTTTGGCCATTTCACCGGGCAGGTGACGCTGGACGACGGAACGCCGCTTCCAGTACAAAATTTCTTCGGTTTTGCCGAAAAAGTGGAAAACAAGTGGTAAATAAGAACAAAAGCAGTCTCCGCAACGGTTACGGAGACTGCTTTTTTGTTAAAATGTCAGGCGCATTTGATTCCATACCACACCGCCGTGCACAGATTCTTCGGTGACACCCTCGTCTACAAAACCGAACGACGCGTAGTACGAAATAAGTCGATTCTTGCAGGTGAGGACGAGACCTTTGCGGCTTTGCGCTTGCGCTGCGGCAATCATGCGGCGAAGCAGCAGGCCGGCGCAGCCGCGGCGACGGTACGCAGGGTGGGTGTTGACGCCAAAAACCATCTGCCATGCGCCGTTTTCGTCGTGCATAGCGGCATTTTCGTACATTTCATCGGTCAAATTCGGAAAATTCGTAACAAAACCATCCACAAATGAAATGAGTCGATTGGCGTCGAAAAGGAGCCAGAAGTGGTTGGCATAGTGCGAAAGCCTTGCGGCAAATTGCGCTTGCGTTGCGGCTTCTGCCTGCGGGAAGCATTGCGCTTCCAATGCGGCAATTGCGGCAAGGTCGCGCATGGTTGCGGTGCGAACCGCAAATCCCGCAGGAAGGGCTGAATCGGCGGAGTGATCCGCTGCGGGCACAGCCGGGGGCGTCAGGCCGGCGGTGCAGGGCGCTGAGCCGGCGGAGTGATCCGCTGCGGGCACAGCCGGAGGAGTCAGACCGGCGGTGCAGGGCGCTGAGCCGGCGGAGTGATCCGCTGTGGCCGCAGCCGGGGGCATCAGACCGGCGGTGCAGGGCGCTGAGCCGGCGGAGTGATCCGCCGTGGCCGCAGCCGGGGGCGTCAGGCCGGACGCAGTGCGCGGCGCGGCAGAGGGCGCGATTGTCATGCCAGTGCGCAGTAGGCCTTTGCGATCTTCGAGGCGGCGCGGGCATTGTTAAACGCAAGCTGGATGTTCGTGTCGAGCGAATGGCCGCCGGTCATCTCGACGATGTGGGCAAGCAGGAACGGCGTGATGGCCTTGCCGTGAATGCCCTGCTCATTGGCCATGGCCAGGGCGCGGTCGATGACCTTATTCATCTCGACGGGGTCCATTGCGTACTGCTCGGGAACCGGGTTGCCGACAACCGCGCCGCCCTTCAGACCGATGTCCCACTTGGTCTTCATAATCTTGGCAACGGTTGCTTCATCCGGGCAGTTGTAGTTCAGCTTGAAGCCGGAGGTGCGGCAGTAGAACGCGGGCAGCTCGTCGGTACGAAGGCCGAGCACCGGCACGCCCTGCGTCTCGAGGTACTCCAGCGTCAGGCCGAGGTCGAGAATGCTCTTGACGCCTGCGCAGATGACGCAGACCGGCGTGTTGGCCAACTCTTGCAGGTCTGCAGAGATGTCCATGGTCTTTTCTGCGCCGCGGTGCACACCGCCGATGCCGCCGGTGGCGAAGAAGCGGATGCCGGCATAGGCCGCGATAATTATCGTTGTGGCGACGGTGGTTGCGCCGGCCATCCCGGTTGCAAGATAGGTGGCCAGATCACGGCGGCTGATCTTGTCGACGCCGTCGGCATGGCACATCCGCTCGAGTTCTTTTTCGTTCAGGCCGACCTTCATCTTGCCGTCGAGAACGGCAATCGTTGCGGGGACGCAGCCCTCGTCGCGGATGATCTGCTCAACCTTGCGGCCAAAGTCGAGGTTCTGCGGGTAAGGCATACCGTGGCTCAGAATTGTGGATTCCAGCGCGACAACAGGCTTGCCCTCGGCCAGCGCGGACTGAATTTCGGGCGTAACGGACAGGTATTTCTCAAGATTCATAGCGATACTCCTCCAAAATAGTATGAATTAGCGATGGACTCATCGCAGGGTTTATGGTGTCCTTGTGGGAAATGGCCGCGATCCCGGCGGCCAGCGCCCAGTCGAGAATTTCTTCGGGCGGGAGCTGCTGAAGCGTGGCATAGAGCATGGCGGCGGTAAAGGCATCGCCCGCGCCGGAGGCGTTGACCATGTGCGTCACGGGGCGCAGCTTCCGGCGGAAGCGGCGGCCGGACGCATCCAGATAGAAGCAGCCGTCCGCGCCGAGACTGACGAACACGCGCTGCACGCCGTGCGAGAGCAGCGTCTCGCAGGCAGATTCCAACTGTGCGTCGGTGGCTGCCGGCTGCCCGGCGAGAATTTCCAGCTCCAGTCGGTTTGGCTTGACGGTGTGGATGCTTCCGATGTAGGGCAGCAGCGCGCGGGCATAGGCCGTGGAGACCGGGTCGACGCAGACAATCTGCCCGGGACGGCAGTAGGAGAGGACGCGCTCAAAGCGCTCCGGCTTCATGCAGGGGTCGGTCACGACGATGTCCGCACCGGCGATCAGCGCCCGCTTGCTGTCGAGATAGTCCAGCGGCATATTTTGCAGGATGTGCATATCGGAGAGCGCCACGTGCATATCGCCGCTGTCGTCGAGAATCGCAAGATACATGGACGAGCTGCGTCCCTGCGCGCGGTAGAGATGGGAAAGGTCGATTCCGGCGCGCTCACTCTGCTGGCAGATCAGCGTGCCGAACAGGTCGTCGCCGACCGCCGACACGAGCTTCACGTCCGCGCCGAGCCGCGCAAGATTGTCGCAGATGTTGCGCGTCACGCCGCCGGCGGAAAGCTCGATTTCACCGGGGTTGGAGTCGCGCGGCTCAATCGGCGCGTAGGAGCGGCCGCAGAGGTCGATATTCGCGCCGCCAACGCCTACAACATAGCCAGATCTCATGCGTTTCCGCTCCTTCAAAAAACAAAAATCTCTTTTGAAAAGAACATTCTAAATCCGAAGGGAGAAAAAGTCAAGGAGAAAATTGTGAACTTTTTGTCGATTCTGCGCGCGGTTTGAGACTTGACAGAAGGAGGAAAATCATATAGATTATACAAGTATGATTTTTTCCTGGATACCCGAAGGGGAGGTGGCTCATGTCAGGCGGAAAGCACCTGTTAGGCAGACCGAAGCGCCATATTTTCGGTACGGCCAAGGTCGGCGAAAAGGGGCAGATCGTGATTCCGAAGGATGCGCGGACGCTGTTCGGCATTCAACCGGGGGATACGCTGCTGATTCTCGGCGACGAGCAGACCGGGATCATCGTCACGAAACCGGACGTCATCGAGACGGCTGCTGCGCAGATTTTTGAACAGATGGAGAGACAGAAATGAAGGAACTGTATGAGATGTACGCCTCGCTCGGCGTCAGCCGCGAGGTCTATGAATTCGGGCAGAGCGTATTGGGCAGCCTGAAAGAGCGGTTTGACGGCATTGACGCCGTCGCGGAATATAATCAGGCGAAGGTTATCCGCGCCATGCAGGAAAACCGCGTCGACGCGACGTGCTTTGCCGCGACAACCGGCTACGGCTATGACGACCTTGGCCGCGATAAGCTGGAGCGCGTCTATGCCGCGGCGTTCGGCACAGAGTCCGCGCTCGTCCGTCCGCAGATCACCTGCGGCACGCACGCGCTGGCCGTCGCGCTGAGCGCAAATTTGCTGCCGGGCGACGAACTGCTCAGTCCGAACGGCGCGCCGTATGACACGCTCGAGGAGGTCATCGGCATCCGCGCGTCGAAATGCTCGCTGAAGGAATACGGCGTCTTGTACCGGCAGGTCGAGCTGCTGCCGGACGGCACATTTGACTTTGAGGGCATCCGCAAGGCGATCAACGAAAAGACGAAGCTCGTCACGATTCAGCGCTCGAAGGGGTATGCGACGCGGCCGTCGTTTTCCGTCGCGCAGATCGGCGAAGTGATCGCGTTCTGCAAGCAGTGCAAGCCGGACGTGATCTGCATGGTGGACAACTGCTACGGTGAGTTTGTGGAGACAATCGAACCGTCAAACCTCGGCGCGGATATGATCGTCGGCAGTCTCATCAAAAATCCGGGCGGCGGACTGGCGCCGATCGGCGGCTACATCTGCGGCACGGCGGCGTGTGTCGAGCGCTGCGCCTACCGGCTCTCCGCGCCGGGACTGGGACAGGAGGTCGGCGCAAATCTCGGCCTGCTTCCGTCGATGTATCAGGGATTTTTCCTCGCGCCGAATGTCGTCTCCGGCGCGCTGAAGGGCGCGATCTTCGCGGCGAACCTCTACGAGCGCATGGGCTTCCGCGTGATTCCGAACGGCAGCGAGAGCCGCCACGACATCATTCAGGCTGTGGAGCTTGGCAGCGCGGAGCGGATGCTGGCGTTCTGCCGCGGCATTCAGGCGGCGGCGCCGGTCGACAGCTATGTGACGCCTGTGCCGTGGGCCATGCCTGGGTATGACTCCGAGGTTGTGATGGCGGCGGGCGCGTTCGTACAGGGATCTTCGATTGAGCTTTCTGCCGACGGCCCGATCCGTCCGCCCTACGCGGTCTATTTTCAGGGCGGCTTGACGTGGTATCACGCGAAGCTCGGTATCCTGATGAGCGTGCAGAAGCTCGTGGAGGCAGGACTTGCTCAGCTCCCCAACTGAAAGTTGTCGGGCGGGCAATGCCTGTCCCTACGGATTCTATCGCAGTTCCGGCTGTGAATGTAGGGACGACCATTGGCCGCCCGTCCCCGCCGCAGCGGGGGCCTTCCCTTGGGGGAAGGTGGCTCGAAGAACCAGATGAGGGTCTGGAGCACTCACCCAACTGCGCAATGTATCGTTTTTGCTCCCTGGCCCTCATCCGCTTCGCTGCGCTCAGCACCTTCCCCGGAGGGGAAGGCTTTGGGTCGATGAGGCATCGATCCCTACAAAAACATCTGAAATTCCATATAGAAATTATTACAGGAGAAATATTGATTATGTGGTTCTGGTTGGCAATTATTGCACTTCTCTGTTGGAGCGGGTCGGATCTGTTTTCCAAGATCGGCTGCCGCGGCAACGACAAATATGCACACCTGAAAATGGTCATCGCCGTCGGCGTGGTCATGGGTCTGCACGCGGCCTTTGAAATCTTTGTGCAGGGCACGGAGGTGACGTGGAACGTCATCTGGACATATCTGCCGGTTTCACTGCTCTACATCGTCTCAATGGCGCTCGGCTACGTCGGCCTGCGGTACATTGAGCTTTCCATCTCGTCGCCGATCTGCAATTCCTCCGGCGCGCTCGTCGCGGTGCTCTGCCTGATCACCGGCACGCTCGACGAGAGCATTCAGGGCGGGATGCGTGTGGCCGTGATCGGCGCGGTGGCACTGGTGTGCATCGGCGTCGTCGGCCTTGGTGTGGTGGAATCGCGCGAGGACGATGAGCTCCGTCAGGCGCGGCAGGCCGCGTCCAACTACAAATACGCCAAATCGTGGCTGGCCATCTGCCTGCCCGTGGCCTACTGCCTGCTCGATGCGGCGGGGACGTTTGCCGACTCGCTTGTCCTCGAACGGCTCTCCGCGCAGGCGTTTGACGCCGGCCTGTTCGCGACGCTCGACGAGTGCAGCGACTACGCCGCTTCTGCGGCAAACTGCGCCTATGAGCTGACGTTCCTGTTTGCGGCGGTGTGCTGCTTCGTCTATGTGGTGCTGATCCGCAAGCAAAAGCTCATGCCGAAGCAGGAGGGGCCGAAATACCTCGGCGCCATCTTCGAGACGGCGGGACAGTTTGCCTACATCTTTGCGCTCAGCGACACGGCGCACGTCGCTATTGCAGCGCCGATTATTTCGGCCTACTGCGTGGCATCGGTGGTGTGGAGCCGGATTTTCCTCAAGGAAAAGCTCTCGTGGAAGCACTATGCGATGATCGCATTGGTCGTGGTTGGCATCGTGATGCTCGGCATCTTCGATATTTGACGAAAACGGCTCCGGGCAATTCGCCCGGAGCCGCTTGACGTTTTGATGCTTTTGTGGTATTCCTTTGTAAAAGCCTTGAAAGGAGCAGATGAAATGAAAGTATTATTGATCAACGGCAGTCCGCACGTGCACGGGTGCACCGACCGCGCGCTGCGTGAGGTCGCCGATGCGCTGCAGGGGGACGGCGTGGAAACGGAGCTGTTTTGGATTGGCAACAAGCCGGTGGGCGGCTGCGTGGCCTGCGGCGGATGCGGCAAGCTCGGCAAGTGCGCGTTTGACGATGTGGTAAACACCTGCGCGGAGAAATTGGACGGCGCGGACGCATTTGTATTTGGTTCGCCGGTGCACTATGCGGCGGCGTCCGGCAATATGACCGGCTTCCTCGACCGGCTGTTCTATTCGGCCGGGCGGAAGATGAAGGGCAAACCGGCGGCGGTGGTCGTTTCGGCGCGCCGCGGTGGTACGACGGCGACCTATGAGCAGCTTCTCAAATATCCCGGGATCTGTCAGATGCCGATTATTTCCTCCTGCTATTGGAACATGGTGCATGGCTCCTGCGCGGAGGATGTGGAGCAGGACGAGGAAGGACTGCGCACGATGCGCGTCCTTGGGCACAACATGGCCTATTTCCTGAAGTGTCTGGAAGCCGGAAAGACGGCCGGTGTGCCGCTGCCACCGGAGGAGCCGCCTGCGCGGACAAACTTTATTCGGTAAAAAAGGGCACAGGGTTGGAGACAACCCTGTGCCCTTTTGGGTTTTCCTTGAAAAGGGAGCGCGTATTTTTACGGCCCATTCTTTTCTTTCGCTTTTTGAGAAAGAAAAGAATGGGTTCAAAAATGCATTTTTTGAGATAGGTGAGGTTATACGGAAAACAGCAGATCGTAATAGGTGGGTACCGGCCAGAACTCGCTGGCGACGAGCGTCTCCATATGGTCGATGATTTCGCGGACGCGCTGCATCCTGGCGAAAAGAATATCATGGCAGTAGTGGAGCTGCTGCTCGGCGGTATAGCTTGCGGGCATGGTGTCGAGCGCGGTTTTCAGCTCGGCCGTCCGGTCGAGCAGCGTAGCATTGAGTTGGCTGACCGAGGCGGCCAGCGCCTTTTCTACGCGGCAGGTGTCACCGGGCAGCGCGGACTGCTTCTGCAAAATGGCCGTGCAGAGGTGGCTGACATAGGCCGTGCCGGCGCTGAGGAGCGTGTGCTGCACGATGTCGATGAGCGTTGAGGCTTCGATGCGGATGACCTTGCAATAGTTCTCCATGTGAATTTCGTGACGCGCGAACATCTCCTGCCGCGAGAGAATCCTGTGCCGCGTGAGCAGCTCGATGTTCTTTTCCTGCACGAATGCGGGCAGCGCGTCGGCGGACGAGATGAGATTGGCAAGTCCGCGGCGCTCCGCTTCCTCCACCCAGCTCTGGTCATATCCGTTGCCGTTGAAGATGATGCGCTGGTGCGCGCGCAGAGAATCTTGAATCAGGGTATGCAGTGCGGCGTCGAAGTCCTCCGCGCCCTCCAGCGCGTCGGCAAAGCGGCGCAGGCTCTCGGCCATCAGCGCATTGAGCGCGATGTTCGGCCCGGAGATCGACTGGCTCGACCCCGGCATCCGGAATTCAAACTTATTGCCGGTGAAGGCAACAGGCGATGTGCGGTTACGGTCGGTCGTGTCCTGCGAAATGGTCGGCAGGATGTCGACGCCGATGCGCAGCTTGCCCTTTTTGCGGTCGGTGTAGTCGGTCTCGTCGAGAATGGACTGGATGATCGCGTCCAGCTCGTCGCCGAGGAAAATTGAGATGATCGCGGGCGGCGCTTCCTGCGCGCCGAGACGGTGGTCGTTGCCCGCGAAGGCGACGGTGGAGCGCAGAAGCTCCTGATAGTTGTCCACGCCCTCAATGAACGCCGTGAGGAACAGCAAGAACTGCGCGGACTGGCTCGGCGTTTTGCCGGGGGAGAACAGATTTTTGCCGGTGTCGGTGGCGAGCGACCAGTTGTTGTGCTTGCCGGAGCCATTGACGCCTGCAAACGGCTTTTCATGCAGCAGACAGACGAGATTGTGCCGGTCGGCGACCTTCTTCATCATCTCCATCGTGAGCTGGTTCTGGTCACAGGCGGTATTGACGTCGGTGTAGATCGGCGCCATCTCATGCTGCGCCGGGGCGACCTCGTTGTGCTTGGTCTTGGAGAGCACGCCGAGCTTCCAGAGCTCCTCGTCAAGATCGCGCATAAAGGCCGCGACACGCGGGCGGATGGAGCCATAGTAGTGGTCGTCAAGCTCCTGTCCCTTCGGCGCCTTTGCACCGAACAGCGTCCGGCCGCAGAGCCGCAGATCCTCGCGCTTGAGATACAGCTCCTTGTCGACTAGAAAATATTCCTGCTCCGGGCCGACCTGCGGCGTGACCTTTTTCGTCTCCGTGTCACCAAACAGGCGCAGAATCCGCACGGCCTGCCGGCTGACGGCTTCGATGGAACGCAGCAGCGGCGTTTTTTTGTCGAGCGCTTCGCCGGAATAGGAGCAGAACACGGTCGGGATGTATAGACTGTCGTCCTTAATGAACGCATAGGCCGTCGGGTCCCACGCCGTATAGCCGCGCGCTTCAAACGTGGCGCGCAGGCCGCCGGAGGGGAAGCTGGACGCGTCGGACTCTCCGCGCACCAGCTCCTTGCCGGAAAACTCCATGCAGATTTTGCCGCCGCCGATCGGGGAGATAAAGCTGTCGTGCTTCTCCGCGGTGAAGCCGGTCATCGGCTGGAACCAGTGCGTGAAGTGCGTCGCGCCGTGTTCCAGCGCCCAGACCTTCATGCCGTCTGCAATCGCATTGGCGACCTCGAGTGTCAGCGGCTTGCCGTTTTGCAGGCAGGAGCGCCACGCGGCCATCGCCGCTTCGTCGACATACTGGCTCATGGCTTCCTCGTTGAAAACATAGCTGCCGAATAAGTTGGGAATCTGATCTGCATCCCGGTGCATACTACTTCACCTACCCTGAAATTTTGGTCTCATTATATTTCTTTTACACGTTAATAGCAAGAAGAAATCGGAAGATCTGAAATTTTTCGTCAATTCGCAGTCTTTGCTGTTCCAATTTTGCGGCGTTTCTGGTAAAGTAGTGGTGAAAACCAAGGAGGTATCCCTATGAAATGGATGATCGCGTCCGATCTGCACGGATCGGCTTATTATTGCAAGCTCTTATTGCAGCGCTGGGAGGAGGAACAGGCCGATACGCTGATTTTCCTCGGCGATATTCTCTACCACGGCCCACGCAACGATCTGCCGCGCGACTACGCGCCGAAGGAGGTCATCGCCATGCTCAATCCGCTCGCGGAGAAGCTGCTCTGCGTCCGCGGCAACTGCGACTGCGAGGTCGACCAGATGGTGCTGGACTTCCCGGTGCTGGCCGACTACGGCGTATTGGCGGAGCGCGGCCGGCGCATCTATCTGACGCACGGCCACGTGATCAACAAAGCGCATCCGCTGCCGTTCGCGCAGGGCGATGTGCTGCTGCACGGCCATACGCATATCCCAGCCTGCGAGGACTGCGGCGGCTTCTGGTATCTGAATCCCGGCTCAGTGTCGATCCCGAAAAACGGCTCGAAGCACAGCTACATGACCTGCGAGGACGGCGAGATGCTCTGGAAAGACCTTGAAACCGGCGAGGTTTACCAGCGCTGGACGCTCTAACAAGAATGAAACAATGAAACAACGCGCCTTCTCCGCCGCGGCGGAGAAGGCGCGTTCTGCGGGGCGAAAAGTCTTTTCGCCCCGCGGAACACCCAGTTTTTCAAGATTATAAAGCTTGAAGAAACTGCTTGATTGAACGCGACTCTGTCGAAAGACTGCATTCCGGCGTTTTTTGACAGTCTCGCGCGCTGCTATGCGGGGTCGTCGTCCTTGACCAGCTTCCCGGAGATCCATTCCACGAGCTTGATGTTCTTGAGCCGCTGCACCGGCTGCGAGCTGCCGATGGATTTGGCGCCGGAGCGCACAAGCAGTCCCAGCGTGCTGGAAAGTGCCTTGCGGGTGTCCTTATCCAGATTGCCGACGGTTTTCAGCATGGAGTATACCGTGCGGAAGCCGCCCTCCTTCAAATCGGTCAGTGTGGCGGCGTTCGTGCAGGTGAGCACCTCGAACAGCGCGTCGATGAACTGCTCCCGCTGCTGCTGCGACAGGCCGCGTACAAACGCGCGCAGCGTCTCGTCCACGATTTTGCCGCCCTCCGTCAGGTCACTCAGGTGGACGAACCGGTCGCCACGCACCTGCCAGGAAAAGCCGTCGTGCTGCATCAGGCCAATTTGATTGCTCTTGACGACCTGATATGTTTCCTCGTGCTCCAGCAGCATCCCGACGACCGAGGATTCCGGCAGGAAGGTCTGAATCCGGTCTGCGATGCGCCGGTGCTCCGGCAGACCCAGCAGGGAGGAATGGAAGCCGGGGCCGTCATTATTGTATACGGCGGTGATCTGCTCCTGCGCGCGTTCGCCGCAGTGGACGGCCGCATAGACCGCGAGGTTGCCGCCTTTGGAGTGGCCGCCCAGACGCAGCGGGCAGGCGGGATAGGCCGCAATGGTGGCTTGCAGATACCGGCAGGCGTGTTGCTGCGCCGGAACCGTGGGAAGGAAGGCCATGTTGAAATCCTCCCGCCAGCCGACGATGGTGTCGTCAGTGCCGCGGTAGGCGATATAGACGCTGCCGTCCGGCAGGCGGATGGTCAGCGCGGAAAACTGCGTCTGCGTGCCCTCATCGACCGTGCAGACATAGCCGTCGAGCAGCAGGGCGCGGAAGCGGGCGCTCTGCGCCATGTGCCGCGCAAGATCGGGAATGGTGTCCGGCACAAGGACGCCCATGTCCGCGTGCGGAGTGCGCTTTGTGAACGCGGCGACCGCATCGGCGAGCGGCACCCCGCCGCCGGTGAACTCCGCCGGGACGATGCCGGAAAAATCGAGATAGCTGAGCTCCGCGAGAATCAGGTTATCTACTTCATTGAATGGCCGCTCGACGATGGTCAGATCGCCGCGCCAGGCCAGATAGTCCAGAATTGATGCCATGCAGGAACCTCCTTGGCTGCCTTTTCCGTTATCATACACGGAAATCAGACGCTCGGCAAGGGGAAGTTTGCTGGATGCCGGGCAGAGGGCGGGATGCAAAAGCCGCGGCGCATGGATGCGCCGCGGCGAGGGATGAGAATGAGATTATTGATGGATTACCGTGCCGGTTTTGCCCGCGATGCCGTCGCGCGCCTTTTCCAGCAGCGTGATGAGAGCCTTGCGGCCGGGTTTCGACTCGGCGAAGCGAACCGCCGCTTCCACCTTCGGCAGCATCGAGCCGGGGGCAAACTGGCCTTCGGCAATGTACTTGCGCGCTTCCGCCGGCGTCAGTTCATCCAGGCCGCGCTGGTCGGGCTTGCCGAAGTTGACGGCAACCTTTTCCACAGCGGTGAGGATGATGAGCATATCGGCGTCGAGCTGCTCGGCCATGCACTCGGAAGCAAAGTCCTTGTCGATGACGGCGGGGACGCCCTTGAGGTGATATTTGTCCTCCCAGATGACCGGTATGCCGCCGCCGCCCGCTGCGATGACGGTATGGCCGTCGTTCATCAGCGCACGGATGGTGGCAATCTCGATGATCTCAATCGGCTTCGGACTGGCCACAACCTGACGCCAGCCGCGGCCGGCGTCCTCGGCCACGTCAATGCCCTTGTCGGCAGCCAGCTTCTTGGCCTCCTCCTCGCTCATAAAGGCGCCGATCGGCTTCGTCGGGTGCTGGAAGGCGGAATCCTTCGGGTCAACGGCAACCTGCGTCAAAACGGTTGCAACGTGCCCGGGGACACCGCGGCGGTCGAGCTCCTCGCCGATTGCGTTTTGCAGATCGTAGCCGATATAACCCTGGCTCATAGCGACGCACATCGAAAGCGGCATGATGTCGCTCTTGGCTTCCTGCCGGTGGTAGGCGGCAAATGCATTTTGAATCATGCCGACCTGCGGGCCGTTGCCGTGGGCGATGACAACCTCGTGGCCGTCCTGAATCAGATCGGCGATGGCCTTGGATGTCACATGGACGGCGTCCATCTGTTCATGGAGATTCTTGCCGAGGGCATTGCCGCCCAGAGCAATGACAATTCGTTTTCCCATAGTAAAAACCTCATTGAAAGATCTCGGCGGGAGAGAACTCCCGCCGGATTTGTTTTGAATCAGAAAAATTTCAGCTTAGAAATTTTTGCGCTTGTTGTCGGCTGCGTCAAGCTCCATCAGCGCCTTGACCGGATCCTTGACCTGGGCAAGGAAGATCATGGCGGCGATGATGTACGGCTTGTAGGAAGCCTGCTTGTAGAGCGGCACGAGATAGCGGTCGAACACGGAGTTGTCGACCTCACCCTCCGGGCAGGAAAGGCCGGAGATGTCGGCGGGCAGGCAGTGCAGATACAGCGCCTTGCCGTCCTTCGTGAGCTTCATCATTTCCTCGGAGCACGTCCAGTCCTTATGCTGCGCGTTCTGCGCCAGCAGTTCCTTCTCCAGCTCGTCGATGCCCTTCTGGTCGCCCTTCACATAGAGCTCGGAGCGCTTTTCCATCGCCTTGAACGGCGCCCAGGACTTCGGATAAACGATGTCGGCGTCCTTGAAGGCCTCGGCCATGGAATTGGTCTTGTGGAACTTGGAGCCGTACTTCTCGCAGTTCTTGCGGGCAATCTCCTCGACCTCGGGGAACACGTCGTATCCTTCCGGATGCGCCAGCGTGACGTCCATGCCAAAGCGGGTGAACAGGCCGATGACACCCTGCGGGACGGACAGCGGCTTGCCGTAGCTGGGGCTGTATGCCCAGGTCATGGCGACCTTCTTGCCCTTGAGGTTTTCCACGCCGCCGAAGTAGTGGATGACGTGCAGCATATCGGCCATGCACTGCGTCGGATGGTCGACGTCGCACTGGAGGTTGACGAGCGTCGGTCTCTGCTCGAGGATGCCGTCGCGGTAGCCTTCTTCGAGGGCGTCCATGAACGTTTTCTGATACTCGTGACCCTGATGGATATACATATCATCGCGGATGCCGATGACGTCCGCCATGAAGGAGACCATGTTGGCGGTCTCACGGACGGTCTCGCCGTGGGCGATCTGGGACTTCTTTTCGTCAAGATCCTGCGTGGTCAGACCGAGGAAGTTGCACGCGGACGCGAAGGAGAAGCGGGTACGGGTGGAGTTGTCGCGGAAGATGGAAATGCCAAGGCCGGAGTTGAAAACCTTGGTGGACTTGTTGCGCTCACGCAGGTCGCGCAGGGCATCAGCCACGGTAAAGACTGCGTCGATTTCGTCGTCGGTCTTGTCCCACGTCCAGTAGAAGTCGGTCTTATACATATTGTTGATGCGAAGCGTCTCAAGATGTCTTGCAAGTTCCACAGCTTTGCTCATAATATTTTCTCTCCTTAACTATCGTAATTTATGGCTGCATGATTGGCACATGGAATTTTTGTTTGCGTTATTACTTAATATCGTTGCCGGTAAGTTCCTGGCGGAACGAGGTGGCGGAGCCGTCTTTGTTTTCCGGCTTGTAGAGCATCGGAACGGCGGCATAGAGCGCGGCGCAGGTGACAAGATCCTGCTTCCAGGTGATCTCATTCGGCGCGTGTGCCTGCGACTCAGCGCCGGGGCCAAAGCCGACGCACGGGATGCCGTAGCGACCCTGGATGGAGACGCCGTTGGTGGAGAACGTCCACTTGTCGGTCAGCGGGCGGCCTTCGCGCTTTTCTCTCGCGGTCTCGTCGGCCCAGAGTCTCGTGTCGCCCCAGAGCGCATGGTGCGCGTCCACAAGCGCCTGCACGTGCGGCGCGGTCTCCTTGTTGATCCAGGTCGGGAAGAAGCACTCGGTTTCATAGACGTGGCCGGTCCACGCGGGACGGTCGTACATATACATGGAGACCTTGACGTCCTTGGCATATTTCTTGCAGGCGGGCAGATCCTCGATCTCCTTCAGGCAGGACTTGTAGGTCTCGCCGGCCGTCATGCGGCGGTCGATGGAGATGGAGCAGGAGTCGGCGACGGCGCAGCGGCTCGGGCTGGTGTAGAAGATCTGGCTGGTGGTGCAGGTGCCGCGGCCGAGGAAGCGCGCGTCCTCCCAGTGCTCGGGGTTGTATTTCGGATCGAGCATCTTGACCAGACCCTTGACTTCCTTGTCGTCGCCTGCGTCGTTTTCATTGAGGTCGCGGACATTCAGGATGACCTCCGCCATCTTGTGGATCGCGTTGTCGCCGCGCTCCGGCGCGGAGCCGTGGCAGGAGACACCGTGCATATCGACGCGGATCTCCATGCGGCCGCGGTGACCGCGGTAGATGCCGCCGTCGGTCGGCTCGGTGGAGAT
>CAKUJA010000016.1 GCA_934661135.1 uncultured Oscillospiraceae bacterium | reverse complement strand
GTCCATGCACTGATGGGCGAAAACGGCGCGGGCAAATCGACACTGATGAAGTGTCTGTTCGGCATTTATAACAAGGATGACGGCCACATTTATCTGGAAGGCCGCGAGGTGAATTTCACCAGCAGCAAGGAGGCGCTGAACAACGGCGTCGCCATGGTGCACCAGGAACTCAACCAAGCGCTGAAGCGGACGGTTATGGACAACCTCTGGCTGGGGCGCTATCCGAAGGTTGCGGGGTTCGTTGTGGACGAGCACAAGATGCTCCGCGATACGAAGGCAATTTTTGAAGAACTCGGCATCGACGTCGACCCGCACCGGGTGATGAGCACGATGCCTGTCTCGCAGAGACAAATGGTGGAGATTGCGAAGGCGGTCTCGTATCACTCGAAAGTCATTGTATTTGATGAACCCACGTCCTCACTGACCGAGGAGGAAGTGGAACACCTGTTCCGCATTATCAATATGCTGCGCGACCGCGGCATGGGCATCATCTACATTTCCCATAAAATGGCGGAGATCAAGCGGATCTCCGATGAGATTACCGTCATGCGCGACGGCCAGCACGTGGCGACAAAGCCGGCGGCGGAGCTGGAGATGAACGACATCATCCGGCTGATGGTCGGCCGTGAGCTTGGAAATCAGTTCCCGCCCAAGACGAACAAACCCGGCGAGGTATTCCTGCAGGTTGAGCATCTGACGGGACAGTACAACAATCTGCGCGACGTTTCCTTTACTGCGCGGCGCGGCGAGATTGTGGGTCTGGCGGGTCTGGACGGCAGCGGCCGTACCGAGACGCTGGAGACGATGTTCGGCGTGGCGACACGGAAGGACGGCAAAATCCTGCTGGACGGCAGGGAATGCAAGAACCTCAATCCGCGCCAGTCGATCAAGAACCATTTTGCGCTGCTTACTGAGGAGCGCCGCGCGACCGGTATTTTCGGGATTTTGAATATCCGCGAGAATACGGTCATTTCCAGCCTGAAAAAGCATAAGCGCTTTGGACTGTATCTGAGCGAGAAGTCGATGAAGAAGGACACGCAGTGGTCGATCGACGCGATGCACACCAAGACGCCGACACAGGAAACCAAGATCCGCAGCCTGTCCGGTGGCAACCAGCAGAAGGTCATCATCGGCCGCTGGCTGCTCACCAACCCGGATGTGCTGCTGCTGGACGAGCCGACGCGCGGCATCGACGTCGGCGCGAAGTATGAGATCTATCAGCTCATTCTCGATCTGGCCAACAAGGGCAAGACCGTGTTGATGGTCTCGTCTGAGATGCCGGAGCTGCTCGGTGTCTGCGACCGGATTCTGGTAATGTCCGGCGGACGGCTGGCCGGCGAGGTCGATGCAAAAACAACGACGCAGGAAGAAATCATGCGTCTGGCAGCAAAGTATGTTTAAGGAGGCAGCGGTATGGCAAATCCAGTCAAACAGCTCCAGAGAAAAAGTGAAGAATATCGGAAGCTCGATAAGCGCGACCGTCGCCGGTTCTGGAGCGATGGTATTCTGAATAACGCACTGTATATTCTGATGGTGATTTTCATCGTCTATACAGCAATCAAGAACAAAAACTTCCTGTCCGCAGGTTCCATTGCCAACATCATCTCCCTCGTCGCGGCTTCGCTGCCGATGGCGCTTGGTATTGCGGGATGTATCGTCCTGACCGGTACCGACCTTTCCGGCGGCCGTGTGGTTGGCCTGACGGCGGCTATCGCGGGCGCGCTGTTGCAGGATCGCACGATCTCCCGGAAGCTGTTCAGCAATCTGCCGGAAATCAGCGCTGGCTGGATCATTCTGACGGTTCTGGTTGTGGTTCTGGTGGGCGCGGTCATCGGTATGGTCAACGGCTTCTTCGTGGCGAAGTTCAGCCTGCACCCCTTCATCGTTACGCTGGCAACACAGCTCATTACCTACGGCTTGATCCTGATTTTCTTCATGCTCAACGGCAACAACGGCCAGCCGGTCTCCGGCCTGTCGCAGGAATACAAGAACGTGGTTTCCGCGCCGCTGTTCCAGTTTAAGACCGGTTCGGGCGCGACGATTTCGATTCCGTGGTATGTGCTGTACGCAGTTATCTTTGTGGCGCTGATGTGGTTCATCTGGAACAAGACCGCGTTTGGCAAGAATATGTTTGCGGTCGGCTCCAACGCCGATGCAGCGAAGGTCTCCGGCGTCAACGTGTTCTGGACAACCGTGATGGTTCACACGCTGGCTGGCGCAATGTACGGCGTGACCGGCTTCATTGAGGGTGCGCGTATCAGCTCCATCACGCAGTCTGCCGGCTTGAACTATGAGTGCGACGCGATTGCAGCCTGCGTCATCGGCGGCGTTTCGTTCGTCGGCGGCACCGGCAAGATCAGCGGCATTGTGCTCGGCGTGTTCGTGCTGCGTATCATCTTCGTGGCGCTGTCGATGCTCGGCATTGACCCGTCGATGCAGTACATCATCAAGGGCGGCATTATCCTTGCGGCTTGCTCGCTGGATATGCGGAAGTATCTGGTTAAGAAGTAATCATGCGGGAATAGAGGCAGATGAGATCATCTGCCTCTATTTTGGAGAAAAGAGGTACCATTTTTATGAAAACAATTCTGGTATTGGGCGGCGCCGGGTACATCGGCAGCCACACGGTATATGAGCTGATCGACAACGGCTATGACGTGGTTGTCGCGGACAATCTGGAAACAGGATTCCGGGCTGCGGTGCATCCCAAGGCACGGTTCTATCAGGGCGACATCCGGAATAAAGAGTTCTGCGACCATGTGTTCTCGTCTGAGAAAATTGACGCGGTCATCCACTTTGCCGCGAACTCGCAGGTCGGCGAGAGCATGGTCAATCCGCTGAAATATTACGACAACAACCTCGGCGGCACGCGGACGATGCTGCAGAGCATGATCGAGCATGGCGTGAAATATATTGTCTTTTCCTCGACTGCCGCGACCTACGGCGAGCCGGAGCGTGTGCCGATTCTGGAAACAGACCCGACGCACCCCACCAACTGCTACGGCGAAACGAAGCTCTCCATGGAGCGGATGTTCTACTGGGCGTCCGTCGCGCACGGGATTCATTTCGTGGCGCTGCGCTACTTCAACGCCTGCGGCGCGCATATGTCCGGCAAGATCGGCGAGGCGCATAACCCCGAGACGCACCTCATCCCCATCGTGCTGCAAGTCCCGAACGGCCAGCGCGACCATGTGAGCATTTTTGGCGACGACTATCCGACAAGAGATGGTACCTGCGTCCGGGACTATATCCACGTCACAGATCTTGCTTCCGCGCACATTCTGGCGGCGGAATATCTGATGAACGGCGGCGAAAATAACGTGTTCAACCTCGGCAACGGCGTCGGCTTCACGGTTAAGGAGATCATCGACACGGCGGAGAAGGTCGTCGGCAAACCCATCAAGTGCGAAATGGCGGCAAGGCGCGCGGGCGACCCGGCGCAGCTCGTCGCGTCCTCGGAGAAGGCAAAGACTGTACTTGGCTGGAAGCCGAAGTATGACGATATTGAGACGATTATCGGTTCTGCGTGGAACTGGCACAAGGAGCATCCGCATGGCTATGAAGATTGAAACCGTGTACGCGGCGCTGGACTCGCTGCTGCGCTATGCGAAGGACTGTGAGCTGCTGCATCCGCTGGATGAAACATTCGCGCGGAATAGCCTGCTTGCGGAGCTGAAGCTCGAGAGCTACGAAAAGCAGAAGGAACACTACGAGTTCCCGGAATGTCTGAATGTTCTGTGCGACTATGCGGCGGAGCAGGGAATGATCAATGATACCATCGCCGAGCGCGACCTGTTTGACACGCGGCTCATGGGCTGCGTGACACCGCGTCCGTCCGAGGTCGTGCGGAAGTTCTGGTCGCTCTACGCGGAAAGTCCGAAAGCGGCGACCGACTACTTCTATAAGCTGAGTCAGGACTGCAACTATATTCGCCGCGACCGCATTGCGAAGGATGAGCACTGGGTTTCCGACACGAAGTACGGCGAGCTTGAGATCTCCATCAATCTGTCCAAACCCGAAAAAGACCCCAGAGACATCGCGGCGGCAAAGCTGAAAAAGGCGTCCGGGTATCCGAAATGCCTGCTCTGCGTCGAAAACGTCGGCTACGCGGGAACGATTTCGCACCCGGCGCGGCAGAATTTGCGCGTGATGCCCGTGACCGTGGATGGTCAGCCGTGGGGTTTTCAGTATTCGCCGTATGTCTATTATAATGAGCACGCGATCGTGATGAACACCGAGCATACGCCGATGGTGATTGACCGCTCGGCGTTTGACAAGCTGTTTTCGTTTGTGGAGCAGTTCCCGCACTATTTCCTCGGCAGCAATGCCGACTTGCCCATCGTCGGCGGCAGCATTCTCGCCCATGAGCATTTTCAGGGCGGCCATCATACCTTCCCGATGGAGAAGGCCGAGAAAGAGTTCGGCTTTGAAGTGCCGGGGTTTGAAGATGTGGACTGCTGTGTCGTGAAGTACCCGATGACGGTGCTTCGCCTGAACTCTGCGAACAAGCAGCAGCTCTGTGACCTCGCGGGCAAGATTCTGGCGAAGTGGCGCAAGTACAGCGACCCGGACGCGATGATCTTTGCGGAAACCGACGGTGAGCCGCATAACACCATCACCCCAATCGCACGGATGCGGAACGGCAAGTACGAGCTTGACCTTGTGCTGAGGAACAATCTGACGACGAAAGAGCATCCGATGGGTCTCTATCATCCGCATGAGGAGCTGCACCACATCAAGAAGGAAAACATCGGCCTGATCGAGGTCATGGGTCTGGCAATTCTGCCCGGCAGACTCAAGAAAGAAATGGCAGACCTCAAGACGGCGCTCCTGAACGGCGAAGACCTGCGCGCAAACGACGAGCTTGCCAAGCACGCGGACTGGGCGGACGGCTTTATGAAGCGGCATCCGAAGTTCAACGCCGACAACGCCGAGGAGATCATCCAATTTGAGATTGGGCAGGTGTTTGCCAAGGTGCTCGAATGTGCGGGCGTCTACAAATGCACGGCAGAGGGCCGTGAACACCTCAAAAAGTTCCTGACGGAGGTTCAGAATGGATAAAGTATATCATTTTTCCGCGCCGGGGCGCACGGAGATTGGCGGCAACCACACCGACCATCAGCACGGGTGCGTGATCGCGGCGGCGGTCGATATGACCACGACAGCGGAGGTGACGCTGAACGGCACGAACGTTATCCGCGTCGATTCTGAGGGATATAGGCCGGTTGAGATTGAACTCAGTGACCTGAAAATCCGGGAAGAAGAAAAGAATACCACCGCTGCATTGATTCGCGGCGTGGCGGCGGCGTTCGCCCAGCGCGGCTACAAGCTCGCCGGTTTTGACGCAAAAGTCAAGTCGACCGTGCTGCCCGGCTCGGGTCTTTCCAGCTCGGCGGCGTTTGAGGTGCTGATTGGCAGAATCCTGAACGGCCTGTTCGCCGACAATGCGGTTTCCGCGATCGAGATTGCACAGATTGGACAGTACGCGGAAAACGTGTACTACGGCAAGCCTTCGGGTCTGATGGATCAGATGGCGTCGAGCGTCGGCGGTCTTGTGTTCATCGACTTCAACGACCCGAAAACGCCGATCGTCGAGAAGGTCGATTACGACTTTGCGCACAGCGGCTATACGCTCTGTACGATCGATTCTGGTGCAGACCACGCCGAACTGACCGACGAATATGCGGCGATGCCCATTGAAATGAAAAAGGTCGCACACTTCTTCGGCAAGGAAGTTTTGCGCGAAGTTGATGAAAAGGAATTCTACGAAAAGATCGCTGATGTCCGCAAGGAAACCGGCGACCGCGCGGTGCTGCGCGCGATCCACTTCTTCAACGAAAACAAGCGCGTGCAGCTTCAAGTCCGGGCGCTGAAAAACGACCATTTCGATGCCTTCCTGCGCTATGTCAACGAGTCCGGTATGGCGTCGTGGACGCTGCTGCAAAACGTGATTCCTGCCGGATATATTGAGAAGCAGGATATGGCGCTTACGATTGCGCTCTGCCAGCAGCTTCTTGCGGGGGAGGGCGCGGTGCGTATCCATGGCGGCGGCTTCGCAGGAACGGCACTGGCGTTCGTGCCGAATGACAAGTTTGAGCGCTTCAAGGCTGGCGTTGAAGCTGTGCTCGGAGAAGGGCATTGCCACAAGCTGTCGATTGTATAAACTGATTCTAAAAGTGGAAAATCTCCCGTATTTCAAAAGAAATACGGGAGATTTCAGCGTGTCGAAAAAGTCTTTTCGCCCCGCTGCCCGTCCAGTTTTTCAAACTGATCAAGTTTGAAAAACTGCTTGATTGAACGCGAAGGGGGCGCTTTGCCCCCTTCACTCTTCCCCTGCGACTCTGTCGCAAAACTGCATCCCAGCGTTTTTTGACGGTCTCGAAAATCTCCCGTATTTCAAAAGAAATACGGGAGATTTTTTACTCTGCATGATAGAATTCCTGAAGAATGTCCTGCTGGCAGAGGGTAGAGAGCTGGTAGAGCAGCTCGGCGCATTCGCGGCGCGTGACGGATTCACCGGCGAGCGGACGGAGATCGATGCCGACAGCTTCGAGTGCAGCGGACGAGGGCAGCGCCCAGGCAGCGACGGCACTGTCGTCGGTGGATTCAGCAAAGACGTCTGTTGCGTCTGCATCAGGCAGGCGCAGCATCTTTTGCAGCATGACGGCGCATTCGGCCTTGCTGATGGCCGCGGAGGGGCGGAACTGAAGGCCGTCCTCCGCGCTGACGCCGGAGATGACGCCGCTGCGATAGGCGGCCGTGATATAGGGGCGCATCCACGCGGCGGTGGCCGCTTCATCGGCAAAACCGGAGGTCAGCACGGCGGCGTCCGGCTCCATGCCGAGCACGCGCATGGCCATGGCGAGAAATTCACCGCGTGTAACGGACTCGTCCGGGCAGAAGCAGCGCTGACCGGCAAGGTCGCGCCCGCCATAGACGCCAAGCTCCTTGAGCGCCATGGCGCGGTATTCCAGCGGATCACCGGCAAGATCGGCGAAGGTGACGGCATCGGTCGGTTTGACGATCTTGATTTTGACGGTTGCTTTGTTGGAGACGTTGCCGGAGGGGTCGGTTGCGGTATAGACAAAGGAATCGCGGCCGACTTTATTGTGGTTTGGCGTGTAGGTGAAGCTGCCGTCGTCGGCCAGCTCCACTGTGCCGCGTTTCGGCTGTCTGACGATCTGATAGGTGAGCTGGTCGCCGTCTTCATCGGCGGCGGAAAGGGTGCCGCTGTTTGCAATGTTCTTGTAGGTTTCAAAGCTGACATTCTCGCAGACCGGTGTGGTGTCCTGCTTGCGGACAAGTTGGAGCTGAAGCGTTTGCTCCGCGTCAAGGCCGGTGTCGGTGATGGCGCAGTAGGTGAGCGACGCTTCGGCTTCGGCGACGCAGGCCGGGCGGAACGAGAGCGCGTCCAGCGCGTCCGCGGGCAGAATGTCACCCGGGCGCAGCGTGCGCGCACCATAGCAGAGTGTGCCGGTGGATGCGGTGGGGACGCTGCGGACGTAGATGCCGCGTGTGGGCGCGTCAAAGTCGGAAGCGGAGAAACAGTAGACCGAGTCGAGGTCGATCTGAAGGGTTTCGGCGGCTGCGCCGGTGGCCAGCAGCGCGCAGAGCATCAACGTACAAAAAAGCAAACGGATAAATTTCGGTTGCAAGAGATTACCTCCTCAAGAAAATGTTGACGAAGGTAGTGTTTGCGCTGCGGGAGGAAATATTCTCCGCCGGCGCAAAAAAATTCCCGCCGGGATTCCGGCGGGAATTTAGAAACAAATGGATTATTTTGTGCCGAAAATGCGGTCGCCCGCGTCGCCAAGACCGGGGACGATGTAGCCGTGCTCGTTGAGATGGTCGTCGATGGCACCGCAGTAGATGTCGACGTCGGGATGCTTTTCGCGCAGCATCCGAATGCCCTCGGGCGCGGCGACGAGCACCATCAGGCGGATGTTGGAGCAGCCGCGCTGCTTCAGCTCGGCCAGTGCCGCGTCGGCGCTGCCGCCGGTGGCGAGCATCGGGTCGACAACCATGACCATGCGGGTGGCGATATCCTTGGGCAGTTTGCAGAAGTAGGTGTGCGGGATGAGCGTCTGCTCATCGCGGAACATACCGATGTGACCCACGCGCGCCGACGGGATCATGCGCAGAACGCCGTCGACCAGGCCGAGACCGGCACGGAGAATGGGAACAACGGCGATCTTTTTGCCGGCAAGCGTCGGCAGCTCTGCGGTGCAGAGCGGCGTCTCGACCATCTTGGTGGTCAGCGGCAGATCGCGGGTTGCCTCGTAGGTGATATACATACCGATCTCCGAGACCAGCTCGCGGAAGTCCTTGACGCTGGTGTTCTTGTCGCGCATGATGCTCAGCTTATGCGCAACGAGCGGATGCTCGACAACGTGTACGTGCTCTCCAAATTCCGTGTGATTCATAGCGAATTCCTTTCTGCAATCAATTGCCCGTATTCTCTTGTTCCATTTGTGTCATTCTGGCACGCTCTGCCTGACTCAGGCGCAGATAATTGGGAACCAACTCCAGCCCGGAGCCGGGTTCCCCAGCGTCGATCTTCGCCTGTGCCGCAAGCGCTACGCCAGCGGCTCGCTGAAAGCGCAGATGCTCGGGCAGAAGCCGCAGCGACGGAATGCTCACTCGAAGGGTATTATAGCACAACTGTGCGCCATCGCCAACCAGAAAAACAGGTTTTTCGAGTTTTTTTAGAGATGCGCCAAGCGCCTCGATGGAAATGGCGCGGTCATCACTGAGACGCGCCGGTTTTCCGTCCTCCACGGAGAACACCGCGTTGTAGATCTGCTCGCGCCGGGCGTCCATACAGGCGCAGTAGATGCCGTCGCACATGGAGGCAGCGTAGACCATGGCTTCGAGTGTGGAGACGCCGTAACACGGCAGCTCGCGCCCCCAGGCGAAGCCTTTGGCCGCGGCGACGCCGATGCGCACGCCGGTAAAGCTGCCGGGGCCGGCCGCGACGGCGACCGCGTCCACATCGGCAACGGTCAGATCGCAGTTGGCAAGCAGATCTTCGGCCATCTTCGTCAGCGTGCGGCTGTGTGTCTGACCGGAATTTTGAAAATATTCACCGAGCAGCGCGCCGTCCTGCAACAGCGCGACGCTGGCCGCTTTTGCGGAGGACTCAAAGGCCAAGATTCGCAAAGCGCGCACCTCCTTCGATGGTAATGGTTCGGACGGTTTCGTCCGCAGAATCCTTGGTGATGGTGATGCGGAGCGCGCCGTCCAGCGCTTCCTCCACATTTTCGCTCCATTCCACGGCGCAGATGCCGCCGCGCGCGAGATAGTCCTCCCAGCCGATGTCGAACAGCTCGTCGGCGGAGCCAAGGCGGTACATATCGAAATGGAACAGCGGCAGACGGCCGCTGAGGTATTCGTTGACGATGGTGTAGGTGGGACTGGTGACCGGCTCGGTTACACCAAGACCTGCGGCCAATCCGCGCGTGAACGCGGTTTTGCCCGCGCCAAGGTCGCCGTAGTAGGCGAGGACATCGCCCGGCCGCAATTGCGCCGCCAGCTTGCGGCCAACGGCTTCCGTCTCTTCCGGACTGTGGGTTTGAATCTGCATATGGTTCACTCTCTCTGTTATTCTTGCATGATTTTATCATAGATGCGCCGAAAAAGCAAAAAAAATTGCCCGGCAGACGCCGGGCAAATGGATTATTTTTTGCGGGAAATGCGGTTGAGCACGGCAACGCCCACGATCAGAATCACGATGGTTGCAAAGACGCCGAGCATCCCTTCTGCTGCCAGCGGCAGCACCTCCAAAAACGCCTGTGTGTTCATACATTGTCCTCCTTATCCGAAAAAGCCCAAGAGAATGCCACCCGCGATGACGGATGCGATCTGCCCGGATACATTGACGCCGACAGCGTGCATCAGCAGGAAATTTTGGTTGTCCTCGGCCAGACCCATCTTATGCACGACACGCGCGGACATCGGGAAGGCCGAGATACCGGCGGCACCGATCATCGGGTTGATTTTTTGCTTGCAGAACAGGTTCAGCAGCTTTGCGAACAGAACGCCGCCGAAGGTATCGAAGATGAAGGCGACCAGACCGAGCGCGAGAATCATCAGCGTCTCCCGGTTCAGGAAGGCTTCGGCGGTCATCTTTGACGCGACGGTCAGGCCAAGCAGCAGCGTGATGAGATTGGCAAGCACATTCTGTGCAGTCTCGGAGAGGGTATTCAGCACGCCGCACTCACGCAGCAGATTGCCGAACATCAAGAAGCCGATCAGCGCAACGGCACGCGGTGCAACAAGGCCGGTCAGGATGGTGACGAAGATCGGGAACAGAATTTTTGTCCGCTTGGAAACGGCGGTGCCGGTATAGGTCATACGGATGCACCGTTCCTGCTTCGTGGTGAGCAGACGGATGACCGGCGGCTGCACAATCGGCACGAGCGCCATGTAGGAATAGGCCGCGACAATGATGGCGCCAAGGTAGTTGGAGTGCAGGAAATTGGCGACAAAGATTGAGGTCGGGCCGTCGGCCGCGCCGATGATGGCGATGGAGGCGGCATCCGGCAGATCGAAGCCGAGCAGCGCGGCCATGGAAAACGTAAAGAAAATGCCAAACTGCGCCGCAGCGCCGAACAGCATGAGTTTTGGATTTTGCAGCAGCGGCTCAAAATCGATCATTGCGCCGATGCCAATAAACAGCAGCAGCGGGAACAGCTCGTTGGCGATGCCGGCGCCGAACAGCAGATCGAGCGCGCCGACCTCCGTCACGCCGTCATAGACCTGTGTAATTGCGCCGGAGAGCGGCAGATTGACAAGAATGGCGCCGAAACCCATCGGCAGCAGGAGCGCAGGCTCCATCTGCTTTTTGATGGCCAGCCAGATGAGCAGCGCACCGATGACCCACATGACAAGCTGCTGCCATTGCAGGTTTTGAAAATTTCCAAAGAGTTGCATAGGGATGCCTCCTGAAAAAGTGATACCGTTCAGACGGCTCTGGTTTCATGTAGTTCCAAAAAACACATCGATCTTAACGAAATCTGAACGGCTTGTTAATTTTTTGTGCCGGAGCGCGGCGGGGTTTACAGACCACGGTTTTTTTGGTACAATAAGGGCGATTTTGTGGAAGGAGGCGCGGTCATGCGAGAGATTTTCCGGGCAGTCCGGGAATTTATGAAAAAAGCGGATATGATCCTGCTGGCGCTCTGCGTGGCGGCGTCGGTATTTGGAGTTGTCGCGATTGCAAGCGCGACAAATTATCTCGGCGGCGGCCGCTATGTGCGCACACAGATCATCGCGCTGCTGCTGGGAATTCTTTGCTATGTGCTGCTCACGTTGATCGACGTGGATATTATTGCGGAGCGGCGCGAGCTGCTGCTGATTTTCTGCACGCTGTTTATTTCGCTGCTGTTCATATGGGGCGACACGCAGCAGGGCAACCGGAGCTGGCTGAATTTCAGTTGGCTGCCGTTCAGCATCCAGCCGGCAGAGCTATGCAAGATTCCGTTTATTCTGATTTTGGCGAAAGTCATGAGCGTCAAGCAGGAGAAGATCTCCGCACCGACGACGATTTTGCGCATTGGCGGCGTGACGGTATTTCTGTTTGTGCTGATTGTTGCCGCGTCGGAGGATTTAGGTGTCGCGCTGCAATATCTGTTTATCTTCGTCATTATGGCGTTTGTCGGCGGCGTCAACTTTATGTGGTTTCTCGGGGCGTTGGGAGCGCTGGCGCTGGCCGCGCCGACGATCTGGACGCATCTGAGCGACGACCGGCGCAGCCGTATTCTCGTGCTGTTTGACCCGACGATTGACCCCGCTGCGCAGGATGAGCGCTATCAAATGAACCGCAGTTTGCGTGCGCTGCAAAACGGCGGCATCCGCGGGCAGGGGTTGTTCCACGGTACAATGGTGCAGAGCAACTCGCTGCCGCAGCAGCGCAACGACCTGATTTTCTCCGCGATTGGCGAAGAACTTGGAATGCTCGGCTGTTTGGCGGTTTTGCTGCTGCTCTCGGCCATTATCATTCGGATTATCTATGTCGGCATCAAGTCCGGCAACTATATGAACCGGCTGATCTGTGTCGGTATTGCAGGCATGATGGCGTCGCAGATTCTCATCAATGTCGGCGTCTGTCTCGGTCTTGTGCCGGTCATCGGTCTGACGCTGCCGTTTTTCAGCTATGGCGGCAGCTCGCTGATTACGACGTTCCTGGCCATGGGAATTGTCTCCGGCATCAATATGCGGCCGGCACCGGATATTCATGCGCGGTATATCCGGCCAAAACTGTGAGAACCCCCTCCGGCGCTGCCGGAGGGGTGATTTCTTATAGGGCGGAACCCTGCTGAAGATTGTCGGTTTCAAAGCGGCGGCGGATTTCGTTGAGAACGCGCTTTTTGCCGGCACTCCAAAGGGGGGCAAGCAGATCGCGCTTTGCGCCGTCGCCGGTCAGACGGTGGATGACGACTTCGGGCGGGAGAACGGCAAGGCACCGCTCCAACAGGTTGATATAGTCCGCAAGCTCCAGCGTTTGGAGCAGACCGGCCTGATAATCTGCGGCCATCGGCGTGCCGCGCAGGATGTGCAGAAGATGCAGCTTGACGCCCTCCGCGCGCTGCCCAACATAGCGCGCGGAGGAGATCATCTCGTCTGCGGATTCGCCGGGCAGCCCGAGAATCAGATGGACGATGACCTCTGCGCCGAGAGCATGGAGCTGGCGAACGGCTGCATCAAAGACCGGGAGAGAATAGCCGCGGTGGATGCGCGCGGCAGTCTGCTCGTGAATTGTTTGCAGACCAAGCTCAACCCAGAGCGGCTTTTTCTGCCGCAGGCGGGCGAGCATGGCCAGAATCTCGGGAGAAAGGCAGTCTGGCCGGGTTGCAATCGAGAGCGCAACGATGTCATCCGGCGCGATTGCGGCTTGAAACAGCGGCTCGAGATGCGCCGGGTCGCCATAGGTGTTCGTGTTCTCCTGAAAGTAGGCGATATAGCGGGCAGCAGCACCTTTTTTGCCGAGGATAGACTTGGCCTGTTCCAGTTGTTCCGGAATTGGGGCAAGGCTGCTGGCGGCGAACTCGCCGCTGCCGGTGCAGAACGTACAGCCGCCGGTGCCGATGGTGCCGTCGCGGTTTGGGCAGGAGCAGCCGGAGGAGAGGGCGAGCTTATAGACCTTTCCGCCGAAGCGCTGCTTGAGATAGGGACTCAGGGCATTGTAGTACATACAGAACTCCAAAAAACTGCCCGCCGGGTGGCGGGCAGTTTTTACATCGGGTCGGATTCTTCTGTGGTTTCGGATATTTCGTTGATTTTTACGACATCGCCGTCCGGGATCGGCCGGCCTTCCATCACAGCCTCAAACTGTGCGCGCGTCATATTTTCGTGCTCCACGAGATAGGCCGCGACGGTGTCGAGCTTATCGCCGTTGTCGGTCAAGATCTTCTCGCAATCGGTATAGGCCTTGCGTATGATGACCTCGACCTCGTCGTCAATGGAGCCGGCGATTTTTTCGGAATAGGACTTCGTCTTTTCGTAATCGCGGCCGATAAAGACCTCGCCGCCGGAGGCATAGGAGACGGGACCGAGCGCGTCGCTCATGCCGTATTTGGCGACCATGTCGCGGACAAGCTCTGTGGCGCGCTGCAGGTCGTTGGAAGCGCCGGTGGAGATGTCGCCCATGCGGAGCTGCTCGGCAACACGGCCGCCGAGGAATGTGACAACGGTATCGTACATCTCGTTGCGGGTGTTGTACTGCTGATCGTCCTGCGGAAGGCTGATGGTCATGCCGCCGGCTGTGCCGCGCGGGATGATTGTAATCAGGTGCACCGGATCCTGTGTGGGCAGGACGTACATCGTGATTGCGTGGCCGGCTTCGTGGACGGCAGTGAGCTTCTTTTCATGGTCGGAGACAACGCGGCTGTGTTTTTCAGGCCCCGCAATGACTTTGATGAGGGCGTCCTCGAGATCCTTCATCGTGATGACGCGGCGACCCTTGCGCGTGGCCAGCAGCGCGCCCTCGTTCATCAGGTTTGCAAGCTCTGCGCCGGTGAAGCCGGCGGTCGCTTTGGCAAGCGCCGCGAGGTCGACATTGTCGGCCAGCGGCTTTTTGCGGGAGTGAATCCGCAAAATGGCTTCGCGGCCGCGCCAATCGGGACGGCCGACGTAGATCTGCCGGTCGAAGCGGCCGGGACGCAGCAGCGCGGGATCGAGAATGTCCTGCCGGTTGGTTGCGGCAATGACGATGACGCCCTCGTTGGCGGAGAAGCCGTCCATTTCCACAAGGAGCTGGTTGAGCGTCTGTTCGCGCTCGTCGTGTCCGCCGCCGAGACCTGCGCCGCGCTTGCGGCCAACAGCGTCGATTTCGTCGATAAAGACGATGGCGGGAGCCACTTTTTTGGCCTGCTCAAACAGGTCGCGCACACGGCTGGCGCCGACGCCGACATAAAGCTCGACAAAGTCGGAGCCGGAGATCGACAGGAACGAGACACCGGCTTCCCCCGCGACTGCGCGGGCAAGCAGCGTCTTGCCGGTGCCCGGAGGGCCGACGAGCAGGACGCCCTTCGGAATTTTTGCGCCCATTGCAGCAAAGCGCTTCGGGTCGCGCAGAAAGTCGACAATTTCGGCCAGTTCCTCTTTTTCCTCGTCCGCGCCGGCGACATCCTGGAATGTGACGGTCTGGTCGGTGGGGACGCCGAAGCGCGCGTTTGCATGGGTAAATTGAGACATGGCGCCGGGACCGTTGCCGCCTGCGCGCGCCGCGAGGAAGAACCAGAGCAGCACGATCAGACCCAACCCCACAATGTAGGGAATGACGGTGCGATACCACGGCGTAATAGCCGGGAGATAGTTATAGCTTTTGAGAATGCCTGCGGCCTTCTGTTCGGCGATGGTGCTGTCAAGGTCGGCATGGAAGGTTTCTACGTCTCCGATGCGGACTTTATAGTCAGTCGAGCCGTCGAGCTCCTTGCTGAGGTGCAGGGAGAGGGAATCGCCGGTGAGCGTGAAGGATTCTACTTTCTCCTGCGCAAACAGGTCGAGCACGTCGGAATAGGTCAGCGCCGTGCTGCTGTCGGAAAACAGCGAGCCTGTCACGGAGATGAGAATCAGAATCAGCACAAAAAACAGAAGCAGCAGATTGATGCGAGGCTGTTTCGTCAATGAAGTAACTCCTTACTTGTCCTGATAGACGGCGGGCTTGAGCACGCCGACGAAGGGCAGATTGCGGTAATAGTCCTCATAGTCAAGGCCGAAGCCGACGACGAAGGCTGCGGGAATGGTGAAGCAGGCGTAGTCCGGCTCCAGATTGACCTTGCGGCCGGAGGGTTTGTCGAGCAGCGTGCAGATTTTGACGGAAGCGGGGTTACGCGCCTGGAATAACTCGACGATCATCTTCAGTGTACTGCCGGAGTCGATAATATCCTCCAAAATCAGGACATCGCGCCCTTCAATATCGTGGTCGATGTCCTTACGGAACGTCAGTTTGCCGGTGGACTCGGTGCCGCCTTCAAACGAGGTGACGCACATGAAGTCCTCCTGAACCGGGATGCTGATGGCAGCAGCCATTTCAGCAAAAAACGGCACAACGCCCTTTAACACGCCGACAAGAATCGGGCACTTTCCGCGATAGTCTTTGGAGATCTGTGCACCGACCTCTTTGATCCGGGCGTGGATGTCTTTCTCCGGGACAAGAACTCGTTCAATGTCTGAGAGCATATCGGTTTTATTGATCATACGGCGTACTCCTCTTTCTTTTTCATTCTTCCTCGATCCAAATCAGCAGAGCCGGACTGCCTTCTGCGGCGGCGCGGTCGAGATTCATACCGAGACCATAGACGGCCAAAACGCCAGAGCGGTCTGCCAGCACAGGGGTCAGGCCGCGCTGCGCGGCGGGGATTTTTCGGTCGATGAACCACTTCTTGAGTGACTTTGTGCCGCCCGGCAGACGAACGGTGTCGCCGGTCTGCCGCGGGCGGACGAGAATTCCCTCATTCGGGTCTATCATATCATACCGGCAGGCAAATGTGAACGTGCCGTGCGGATTTTTTGTAAAGTTTTTTACGGTTTCGCACCGGATTGTAAGACCCAGCTCCGGGAGGCGCGCGCACGCAGCAATATGCAGCACAACAGGGGAAAACGTCTGCGGAGCATCTGCGCGCACAAGGCGGAGCAGCGCGTAATCCCGCTGCGCATTCCAGCCGTCGGGGAGACAGACGCGGGCGGAGGGATCGTCTGCGAACAGCAGCCGGTCGACCGCGTCGACGTGCGCCCTTGTCAGTTTGGGAATGGAGATCGATTGCAGCATCCGACGGATGGCACGGGTGCGCACAGCGTCCGGCTGCGCAGAGAGCGCCGCGCAGCGCCACGTCAGCGTTTCGGCTCTGGCATTGCGCAAGGTTGATTCTGTCAGCGTATCGAGAAATGCGTTATCCTGCCGCAAAAGCTGCGCAGTGCGGAGTGTGGTTTCGGCAAGACTGGGATTCTCCGCCCGCAGGAGCGGGAGGACGTTGTGGCGCAGACGGTTGCGGACGCAATCATCGGACGCGTTGGTGGAATCCTCGATGTGCGGGAGGTGCTTGATTTGCAGATAGCGCAGAATATCCGCGCGTGTCAGGCAAAGAACGGGGCGAATTAGACCGGCGCGCTTCGGCGGGATGCCGGCGAGACCGGTCAGACCGGTGCCGCGGATCAGGTTAAGCAGAAGCGTCTCCAGATTGTCATCCGCAGTATGCGCAGTGGCAACGGTCTGCCCGAGGGAGGAAAAAAATGCATAGCGCAGATGCCGCGCGGCTTCTTCCAGCGATGCTCCGGTTGACTGCGCGTAGGCGGCGACGTCGCCGGACGAGACGGTCAGCGGAATGCCCCAGTCGGCGCAGAGCCGGCGGACGAACGCTTCGTCCCGGTCGGATTCCGCGCCGCGGAGCCGGTGGTTGAAGTGCGCGGCGGAGATGGTTAAATCCAATTCACTGCGCAGGGAGCACAGCAGATGCAGCATCGCGACGGAGTCGGCCCCGCCCGATACGGCGCAGACCACAGCCTGTCCGGGGGACAGCAGTGCGTTTTCCCGGCACCAACGGAGAACCCTATCCCTCATGCTTCCACTCCAAGTTGGAGAAGGTGGTGAACTGCGGGAGCCACTGGAGCTTGACTGTGCCGGTTTCGCCGTGGCGGTTTTTTGCAACGATGCACTCGGCGATATTTTTCTCCTCGGAATTTTCATTGTAATAGTCGTCGCGGTAGATGAACATGACAGAGTCGGCGTCCTGCTCGATTGCGCCGGATTCGCGGAGATCAGACAGCATCGGGCGCTTGTCGGTACGCGATTCGTTGGCACGGGAGAGCTGGCTCAGGCAGATGACCGGGACGTTCAGCTCCTTGGCCATGATTTTCAGAGCACGGGAAATCTCACTGACGACGGTGACGCGGTTTTCGGCGGATTTACCGGGCGCCGCGGCAGTCATCAACTGAAGATAGTCGATGACCACAAGGCCGAGATTGTTCAGACGGCGGCATTTTGCGTTCATTTCCGCGACCGTAATGGCCGGGTTGTCATCGACGCGGATGTCGGTCTGGCTGAGCGCGGAGGAGGCGAGGGACAGCTTTGCCCAGTCCTCCTCGTCGAGCTTGCCGGTGGTGAGCTTCTGGTTGTCAACGAAGCTCTCATTGGAGAGCAGACGCGTGGCAAGCTGCTCGCGCGACATTTCAAGCGAGAAGAACGCGACGGTTTTTTCTGTGGACTTTGCGACGTTCAGCGCGATGTTCAGCGCAAGCGATGTTTTGCCCATGCCGGGACGCGCCGCAATCAGCAGCAGGTCGGACTTGTTCAGGCCGTTGATTTTGCGGTCGAGGTCGAAAAGACCGGTGGAGAGACCGGCAATGTCGCTGCCCGACTCGGCCAGTTCTTCCAGACGGTCATAGACGTTGAGAAGTACCTTGCCGATGTGCTGGAGACTGTCGCCGGAGTTTTCCTTACGCAGAGAATAGATTTTCTTCTCAGACGCTTCCAGAATCTCCTGCGCGGTGCCGACGCCGTCCTGCACAAGGCCGCTGATCTCGCCGGCGGCCGTGCCGAGATTTCGCAGCAGCGCCTTGTCGCGGACAATGGCGCAATACTGCTTGACGTTGGCTGCGGTGGGCGTAATCTGCAAGAGCTGGGCGATATAGTCGTAGGAATGCTGGTCATCGTAGACGCCGCGCTCTTTCATCTTGTCGAGCACAGTGACCGGGTCGATATGCTGCGAGAAGTTGAACATGGTGTAGATTGTCTCGTAGATGTCGCGGTTCTGCTGGAGATAGAAATCATCCGGCAACAGCAGACCGATGACATCCGGCACGCAGCGCTCGTCAATCAGCATCGAGCCAAGGACAGACTGCTCCGCTTCAAGTGACTGCGGAACCTGTTTTGTCAATAGTTCATCCATGTTTGTTCTCCTAGGGTGTATCTGAAAACTGAAAATGTGACCGGCAGCGAGGATTTTTGCGCTGAGCAAGACATTTTTTTACAGGAATCCTGACGTATTTCAAGGAAATATGACGCGGCGCCATAAAAATCAGGCTTCCTTGACCTCAACTTTCAGGTCAGCGGTGATTTCGTAGCCGAGCTTGCACTTGACGGTGTAGAGACCGGTCTGCTTGATCGGCTCATCGAGAACGAGCTTACGCTTGTCGAGCTGGATGCCCTTCTGCTGTGCCAGTGCTTCGGCGATTTCATTGTTGGTGATTGAGCCGAACAGACGGCCTGCACCGCCGCCCTTTGCGGTGACAACGACGGTGAACTCCTTGAGCTGCTTGGAAATTTCCAGCGCTTCGGCGCGCTCCTTCGCCTGCTTTTCGGCCAGCGCCTTGTCGTTCATACGCATGGTGTTGACGTTATCGGCAGTCGCCTCCTGCGCGAGCTTTTTCGGAAGAAGGAAGTTGCGGGCGTAGCCGTCGGAGACTTCGACCATCTGGCCGCGCTTGCCTTTGCCCTTGACGTCCTGTGTTAAAATCACTTTCATAGTATTGTTGCTCCTTTCAAAGGTGAAAAATCAGAATTTTGTGGGAATCAGGTCGGCACCGCAGAATTTGGCAAGCAGACTTGCCACTGCGACGCGGCCTTACGATTCATAGAATTTATCGATGGAGGCTACAAGCTCGGAGAGCACATCGCGCACGGCCTTGCCGCGGAGCTGCGCACCGGCCGTTGCAGCATTGCCGCCGCCGCCGAGCGGCTCCAGCACCATCTGCACATTGCAGCTTCCGATGGAGCGGGCGGAGATCATCACCTGATCGCCGCTCGGGTAGAGCACGAACGAAGCGGAAATCCCGGAGATGTTGAGCAGCTCATCCGACGCCTGCGACGCGATCGCGCGGGGAACCGGCGTTTCGACTGCGGCAATGGCAATCTCGTTGCGGTAGAGCCGCGCGGCCTGAATGATTTGATATTTGAGAATGGTGGCGTCGAGATCGGCCTGGAACAGCTTCTTGACCTCGACGGTATCGGCACCCGCGCGGCGCAGAAATGCTGCGGCCTCAAAGGTGCGCGCGCCGGTACGGACGGTGAAGTTCTTGGTGTCGAGCACAATACCGGCCAGAAGCGCCTGCGCTTCGACCGGGAGAATATCTTTTGGGTCGACCGCGTATTGCAGCAGCTCGGAGACAAGCTCCGAAGCGGAGGATGCAAACGGCTCGTGCAGATTCAGCACGACCTGCTCAATGTAATCCGCCGCGCGGCGATGGTGGTCGATGACGGCCACACGCGGGATGGACTCAAGAAGCTCCTTTGATTCCACCTGATCGGGGCGGTTTGTGTCGACAACGATCAGCAGGCTGCGCGGATCGGCTTCCACAAGCGCATCCTGCCCGGAGAGGAAAACGTCCTCATAGGCATCCTCCTCCCGCAGCTCGGCGAGCAGGGAAGCGGACATATTGTTCTTTAAATCAATGACAATGTGCGCCGGTTTGCCGCGCTTGCGGCAAAGGCAGCGGATGCCTGCGGCGGCGCCAAGCGAATCGAGGTCGGCCATGCGGTGCCCCATGATAAAGACCTGGCTCGACTGTGAGATCAACTCGGAGAGGGAGCCTGCAACCACGCGGGACTTGACGCGTGTATGGCGCTCGGTCTCCTTCGTGCGGCCGCCGTAGAACGTGAAATTGTAGCGGTCTTTGATGACGGCCTGATCGCCGCCGCGCGAGAGCGCCATTTCGATGGAGAGCATGGCGAACGAGTAATTCTCCTCGAATGAGGCGCCGTCTTTGCCGATGCCGAGGGAAATGGTTGCGGCGATGCCGGAGGGATTTTGCACGGCGCGGATGGAATCGAGCAGGGAGAATTTTCCGTCCTGCAGCTTTTGCAGATCCTTGGACTCAAACACCAGAAGATACCGGTTGCGCTCAATCTTGCGGCAGATCGCGTGCAGGCCGCTGATCCACGTGCTGATGGTCTCGTTGATTTTGGCATCGATCTGCGAAATCGCGGAATCGGAGAGGTTGTTTGTCAGCTCATCGTAATTATCGACAAGAATGACCGAGATAATTGGGCGGGAGCGCATGAATTCGTCGCGGATATTGAACATCTCGGTCATATCGGCGAAGAAGATGGTGGCCAGCATAACGGTTGTCGCGTCATCCTCCGAGCGGACATAGTTGCCGTAGATGCGGTAGCGGCGGCCAAGGATCGTCTGGTCGCCGGGCAGTTCGCTGCGGCCTTCGCGCAGCCATGCGGTGGAGAAGCCGGGGATAACGCTGTCCATCGTCTGATAGCGGGTGGCGTCGGACAGGCCGGTGATGCTGTAAAAGCTCGGGTTGCCCCAGATTATTTCGTTGTCAGGCAGACGGATGACGGCCATCGGGAACGGGGAACCAGAGTGCACCGAGATGCCGACAGAGTCGGTCGCGCTCTGGACATAATCCATCAGGATGTGCTTGCGCCGGATGAGGCGAATACGGCTGATGATAAAAACGACAATCGTGACGCCAAGCTCGGCTGCTGCCAGATAATATTGGTCGAGCAGCGCCGCGGCAGCCGTAAAGACCAGCATCACGATGCAGTACCAGATCGAGCCGGGCTGGAGCACCCGGGGAATGTGTTTGTTCAAGCTGTGAACCTCCCATTCAGGCAGAAAGCTTCCCTTATAAAGATATTCTTTAGTATTATAACAAAGGCGGCGGCGATTGACAAGCGTGGAGGGGGAAAAAGACAAAAAAAGCGCGAATGCGGTTTTTCGCGCTTTTTACAAAATTAGAATAAAAAATTTGTATACTTTTTTGAGAAACTGTGCTATACTACCTACAGTATTGCCAGAAGGCATACTGTTTTAGGGATGAGGTACCGTACCGGTACTGATGATAGAACAAAAGCATAGCGCAATCGATGCGGGCAGCGGAGAGGGAACAAGGACGAGACGGGGTCGGCGTTCAATCTGCGGCGTGCAGTGGTTTTTGTGCCCTTTTCCGGGGAGATTCCACGCATTTTTCGCGTCGGGAGGATTGCTTTTGCACAGGCACCCGTGCTGTTTTGCCAGACAGCCCCCTGCCATCCATTCGGCGACGCTGCAGGACACTGCCTGCGGCTGTGCCAGATTATGTTTTAGAAAAGAGTGAATTAGATTTGGCAGAAAAATTAAAAATTGTATCCCTCGGCGGATTGAACGAGATCGGCAAGAACATGACTGTGCTGGAATACGGTAAGGACATGATTATTGTCGACTGCGGACTGGGATTTCCGGAGGATGATATGTACGGCGTCGACCTCGTGATTGCGGACATGACCTATCTGGTCAAAAATCAGAACCGTATCCGGGGAATGTTCCTGACGCATGGGCATGAGGATCACATCGGCGGCATTCCGTATGCGATGCAGCAGTTCAAGTGCCCGATCCATGCGACGCGGCTGACTGCGGGACTGGTCAAGCTGAAGCTGGAGGAACACCACCTCGACCGCGTCGTCCAGCTCCATACGCATGAGGCGGGGGAAACCGTGAAGGCCGGCTGCTTTCAGGTGGAATTCATCCACGTCAACCACTCGATTGCCGATGCGGTGGCGTTTGCCATCAAAACGCCGGTCGGTGTGGTCGTGATGACCGGTGATTTCAAGATCGACTCCATGGCGGAGGACGGCATGATCGACCTGACGCGTTTCGGCGAACTGGGGCGCGACGGTGTGCTTGCGCTGCTGTGCGATTCGACGAACGTCGAGCGGCCGGGATATACGCCGTCAGAGAAGAAGGTCGCCGAGAGCTTTGAGCGCCAGTTTTCCGGCTGCCGTGAGCGGATTATCGTGACGACGTTTGCGTCGAACGCATTCCGGCTGCAAAGTCTGCTGACCGTGGCGCATAAATTCGGACGCAAGGTTGCCGTTACGGGCCGCAGCATGGAAAATATTCTGAAGGTTTCGACGGAGCTTGGCTACCTGAAGATTCCGAACAATACGCTTGTCGACATCAACGCAATCAAGCAGATGCCGAAGCATAAGATCTGCATTGTTTCGACCGGTTCCCAGGGCGAAAATATGTCCGCGCTCTACCGAATGGCGTTCTCAGAGCACCGGCAGGTGGAGATTCAGGCGGGCGACCGCGTGATTATCTCGGCTTCGGCCATTCCGGGCAATGAAAAAGCCATCGGCAAGATCATCAACGAACTCTACCGCAAGGGGGCGGACGTCGTCTACGATAAGCTCGAAGGACTGCACGTCTCCGGCCACGCCTGCCAGGAGGAGCTGAAGATCATCCATGGCCTGCTGAAGCCGCGCTTCTTTATCCCGGTACACGGCGAACAGCGCCATTTGCAGGCGCATTCCCGTCTTGCGCAGAGTATGGGCATGGAGCCGAAGAACATTTTCATCGGCGACATCGGCAAGGTATTGGAGCTGACGAAGGGAAGCTGCAAGTGGAACGGCACCGTGCCGGCAGGCCGGATTCTGGTGGACGGCACCGGCGTCGGCGATGTGGGCAGCGTGGTATTGCGCGACCGCAAGCATCTGGCGCAGGACGGTATGCTGGTTGTGGTTGTCAATGTTTCGTCGGAGGATGGCAGCGTTATCACCGGCCCGGACATCATTACCCGCGGATTTGTCTATGTGAAGGAGTCGGAAAACCTGATGGAGGAGCTGCGCATCATCGCGGCGCACGCCATCGACCGCTGCCAGCAGAACGGCAAGAGCGACTGGAGCGTTTTGAAAGCGGCGATCAAAAATGATCTGTCCGGCTATCTGTTTAAGAGCACCAAGCGCAATCCGATGATTTTGCCGGTGATTATGGAGGTCTGAGTTGAGCCGTGCTGCAAGCTGTCTGTAAATGCTGCGTAAGAAGCGGCAGACGACGCATTGCAGAGAAGATAGGAACAGAGAGCAACAAAAAATTTGGAAAACCAAAGATTTTTTTGAAATATCCCTTGTCAAAAACAGAGAATATGGTATATAATAAAACAGTTGCGCGGTTTTGTGCGCAGCGAAAGAAATTGTGCACGACACAGATTTAAGGATGAGCTGACATGGCAAGTGTAAAAAATACAAAACAGCCGGCAAAACAGCCGCCCGAGGATGCAATGGCGCGTGTGAGCGCATTGATTGCGAAGGCCAAAAAAGAGGGCAGCATTCAGGCGAGTGAGCTGACTGCGGAATTGGAGAAGCTGGATCTGCCGGTAGAGAAGATCGAGCAGGTCTATGATACGTTCGATGCGATGGGCATCCAGATTGTCAGTCCGGAGCTGGAGCTGGATCTCGACGAGGATTTGAACATGGACATGGACGGCGATCTGGGCGCGGATGAGGAAGAAGAACTCATCGACCCGGTGGAGCTGGCTGCAGAGTATAACCTCGACGATCCGGTTCGGATGTATTTGAAAGAGATTGGTCAGGTGCGTCTGCTGACGGCGGAGGAGGAGATCGACCTCGCCCGGCGCGTGGCGGAGGGAGACAAGGCCGCGAAGGACAAGCTGACTGAGGCAAACCTTCGTCTGGTGGTCTCGATTGCGAAGAAATATTCCGGCCGAGGACTGCACATTCTCGACCTTATTCAGGAGGGCAATACCGGTCTGATCCGTGCCGTGGACAAGTTTGACTATACAAAGGGAAACAAATTCTCTACATATGCGACGTGGTGGATCCGGCAGGCGATCACAAGAGCCATTGCCGACCAAGCGCGGACGATCCGCGTACCGGTGCATATGGTGGAGGTCATCAACAAGGCCACGCGCTGCAACCGCAAGCTGGTGCAGGAGCTTGGACGTGAGCCAACACTCGAGGAGATTGCGGAAGAACTGAATCTGCCGATCGAAAAGATCATTGAAGCCAACCGTACGGCCGCCGATACGCTGTCGCTCGATATGCCGGTCGGCGACGAGGAGGACACGACGATCGGCTCTTTCGTCGAGGATGACAACACGCCTGGGCCCGTCGACGCGACGAGCAATATGCTGCTTGCCGAAGCGCTGACCGAGATTCTCGGCACGCTGACCGATCGTGAAGCGGACGTGCTGCGGATGCGCTTCGGGATGTACGACGGCCGGACGCATACGCTCGAGGAAGTCGGCCAGATCTTTGGCGTTACGCGCGAGCGAATCCGCCAGATTGAGAACAAGGCCATCCGCAAGCTGCGCCACCCGTCGCGCGCGAAGAAAATCAAGGACTTTTATTGCTGAAAGGAAAAGCACCATCGGACAAGCGTCCGGTGGTGCTTTTGCTATTCGGGAATTCCTTATGCGGCTGCTTTTTTCTTCTGGAAATATTGCAGCAGGACAATACCGCCGATGAGCACAAGACCGATCAGGTCGGAGATTGTGCCGGGAATCATCAGCGTCAGACCGCCTACAAAGAGCAGAATGCGCTCGATCCAGTTGGCCTTTCGCAGAATATAGCCGTTCAGCGCAGCGGCAACGCCGAAAATGCCGAGCAGCGCGGAAAGGACAATCTGGATGACCTGGAGAACGCTTGTGACGTTGACAAACAGCATCGCGGGACTGTACGCGAAGATATAAGGTACAATAAACGCGGCAATTGCGAGCTTTGTGGCGGTAATGCCGGTTTTCATCGGGTTGGATTTTGCAATGGCGGAGCCGGCATAGGCGGCCAGTGCGACAGGCGGTGTGATGTCGGCAACAATACCGAAGTAGAACACGAAGAAGTGCGCCGCGACCAGCGGATAGTCCATCTGAATGAGGATGGGGGCGCAGGTGGAGGCCATGATGCAGTAGTTTGCCGTGGTCGGCACGCCCATGCCGAGAATGATGCAGCAGACCATAGTCAGCACAAGGCCGATGATGTGCGCATTGCCCGCAAGCTGGACGATGGCATTGATAAGGATGGAGGCCAGACCTGTGACCGTGATGCAGCCGGCGATCATACCGGCCATTGCACACGCAACGGCGACCGTAATCGCGCCCTTCGCGCCGGCTTCCAGCGCGTCCGCCGCAGAGAAGAACGTGTCTTTCGCCGCGCCGCCAAGCGCTTCGCCGGCCGCCTGCGCCGGGAGAGCCTCCGTGCCGCGCTTGCGGGTGAGGAAGAAGTTGACAGCGCCGACAGCAACCGCCGCGAGGATGGAATACGCCGCGGAATGGGACATGGTCTTTGTACCGGAGGAGACAAGCCAGACGAGCAGGATCAGCGGCAGCAGCAGATAACAGTCGCGCGCGAGCATCTTCCATTTTGGCAGCTCGTCGCGGGACAAACCCTTCAGGCCGAGCTTTTTCGCTTCGAGATGGACGGCGATGAAAATGCCGGTGAAGTAGAGCACGGCAGGGAGAATTGCCTTAACAGCAACCTGCGCGTAGGGAATGTCCATGTACTCGGCCATCAGAAACGCGGCGGCGCCCATGATCGGCGGCATGATCTGCCCGCCGGTGGAAGCAGCGGCTTCGACTGCGCCGGCGAACTCCGGCTTGTAACCGGTCTTTTTCATCATCGGAATCGTAAACGAACCGGTTGTGACCGTGTTGCCGACGGAGGAGCCGGACACCATGCCGCAGAGCGCGGAGGAGATGACCGCAACCTTCGCCGGGCCGCCGGACGACCAGCCCGCGAGACGGTTGGCGAACGAGATAAAGAAGTTCGCAATGCCGGTGCGCTCGAGGAACGCGCCGAAGATGATGAACAGGACGATATAGGTATAGCAAACGCTGACCGGCGTACCGATGATACCGCTGGTGGTATAAAACAGCTTATAGATGATGTTGCGAAGCGCCTGATAGAAGCTCGGGTTATAGCTGAGCTGGTTGTAGAACGTGTAGATCAGCAGTGCGCCGAGCACAAACAGAATCGGCAATCCAACGCAGCGGCGGCAAAGCTCGATGAGCACCAGAATGCCGACGCAGCCAATGACGATGTGGATGGACTGGATGCGCGTGGCAAGACGGATCATTGTCATTGCGTTGATGGCAAAGTAGAAAAAGCAGCCTGCGCCGAGCAGCATCAGCACAAAGTCGTACCACGGCATATGGTTTGGCTTGACGTGCTTTTTGCTGATGGGGAAATTGAGAAATCCGGCGATCACGATGAACCCCATGAACAGTGGCAGACGGATTTCTGCCATGGCCTTGGAAAAGAGAGTCATACCGATGCAATAGAGGGCGAAGGCGACCATCAGAATTTTGACGACGATTTTCTGCCAACCCGTCCAGATGCGGGTATTGGATTCGCGGTCGTACTTTCGCATGACCTCGTCGACATCCGCCGCGATGTTCTGCGTATTCTTTTCAGTTTCCTGTGACAAATTTCATCTCTCCTTATGCTTGAAATTGGGGAGCTTGGGGAACAAGGCGCCCAAAGTACAACACAACTACGGCGGGGGAACTCCGCCGTAGTCGGTTTTGTGTTACGTTTTTGTAAAAGATTTACTTGGTCGGGACGGTAATGCCCTGCTCTGCAAAGTATTTTGCCGCGCCTGCGTGATACGGAACGGAGGTGACGGATGCGCCAAAGGCGGTGTCGATCTCCTTGTACTTCGCGTGGCTCTCGGTCAGGCTCGCGGCATTGTCGAAGATGTCCTTCGTGAAGGCGTAGAT